>CACXEV010000091.1 GCA_902766755.1 Oscillospiraceae bacterium
AGCTACCCGGTACAGGAGCTGCGCGTTATCGTTACCGCTGACGGACACGAAGGTTCGGTTACAAGTAAAGACAATAATTATACCGACAAATACCACCCCTATGTGGCGACCTCTTTTAAGGACCTTGTAAGGGTGTTTAACCGCGACCACGACAACGACAAAACCATTTACATTAAGCTCGGAAGCGATATAAGCGTTACCGGTTCTTCGAGTTATCTCGAGGCAAAAGGCGGCGATGTTGATTTGGATCTTAACGGCTATACTTTTTACTATCGCGGCACCACAAAGGCGCTTATTCGCGCGGGCTACATATATGCCGGAGAGCCGGCGGAAGTTATTATACGCGACAGCAGAAGATACGATTCCGTTAAAGGCGAATGGGTGGACGGCAAGGTTATCTTTGACCATAACCAGTTCCATTATCACAATGGCGGTTCAACGCCGTACCAAAGCGGCGATTATCTTGAGTACTGCGGTCTTACCACCGCGGTTCTTACCGGTGATATTACGGTTTACGGCGGCGTTTTTATAAACGAATCTCATAAAAGTTACTACGCCGCGCCCAAACGCGAAAGCGGAACCTTACGCGAGTACGTTTACGGGGAATATACAAGCTTTAATTATGAAGGCCTTAAAATGTACGGCGGCACCTTCCAGTCGAGCTACCCCGTAAGGCTCGAAAGTAATCCCGACGGCGACGAGTACGGTTTTTACGGCGGCACCATAAAATCAAGCGGCGAACTTGCCGTTGAAGTTGTAATTATGGACAAGGAAAACTACTCGCTGCCCAGTCTTCGCAACATTAAAGTTATAAACGAATCTGCTAACGAGCAGATTGCGTTTTTGAATATGCGATACACCAATATTTCGGGCGACGTCGACTCCACAAGGGCGTTTGCCGACCTTAACGGCTGCTATTTATCGGCTGCCGCTTCGTATACCGACGGCGTTAAAAATTCGTTTGCAACCCAAAATATGCTTTTTATTATCGACAAGGTTGCGGGACCGCTGTTTAGCAACACCTATGAAATTAAAACCGAAATCGCCCTTAAAAGTCTTGAGTTTGATATTACCGAGCCGGTGGCGGGCGAAGTCCCCGATTACACCCTCGAGGGGCCCGAAAGCGACCTTTATTCCACAAAACTTGTTTGGAAATATGAGCGTATGCCTAATACCTTCAGGGAACTTGAAGACGAATACGCCCCATTCAGGACGGGTCTTTACTACCGACCCGAAGTAATACTGACGCCCAAGGACGGCGTAAGTATAACCGGCGTTACCGGCACCCACACCATAGGAAGTCATGTAGCTGATACATATAGCAATGACGGAAGCTATTATTTCTATTCCAATTACCGCCTTAGAGACACCTATTATGATATCTATATAGGCGGCACGCAGGTCGGAAGGCTCAATAAGGGCGACGTTATAGGCGACGGCGGCTCGGTGCAGTTTTTTGAGAAAGGCGAATACCTCGCCGACCCGTATTTCAAAAACGCCAAAGTCCGTGTATTCAACAATTTCAATATGATAAAGGACGATTACACCGTATTCGATACCGGCTCTACGCAGTACGGTCTTGTTAAGGCGCAGATACTTATAAACGAAGATATTGCCGTAATAATTAAAGGCGAAAACAGTTTAGGCAGTAATTATTCTACCGCCCACGGTATCTGCCTCGGCTCGCGCAATTATATTAACTTCTACGGTGACGGCAAGTTTACGGTAAACGAATCTTATAACGATAACGACGCCATGATAGGCTTCGGCACCTCGGTCTCCTTTAACGACGATGTCGAGTTTGTACTTAAAGGCAGATACGGCGCAAGAATGGAATTTGACAGCGACAACGCCGATTTCGATTTGTGGAACAACGCCAAGGTTACCTGTCGTTCGTACCAGACCGAGGATGATAAGGACTATCCGGCGCTGAAAGTTTCGGGCAGTATGATAATAAAAAACCACGCCCAGCTTATATGTATTCAACAGGATAACGGAGATGCTATTTCTTCCTGGGGCGATAATTTCCCGAACACGTATTACGATGTTAAGATACTTAAAAAAGGTGAATTTGAAAACTCGCAAACCAAACCCGTAACACCCTATACACCCGAAGTGGGCTTTAACTGTACAGGCGGTGCGGGCGAAGGCGAATGCCGTTATGTCTCGATAAAGGGTAAAACCGTCTACGCGACAAAAATTGATTTTTATCCTAATCCCCTTACCCTTACGCCTACAAACAACATCAGAACCATCACGGCGGGTTTATCTCCGTCCGGCGCGGCGGATATTTACGACGATATTACCTTCCAGAGCTCCGACGAAAGCATTTTAATAGTCAGTAAGGATGCCGGTGCGAAACGCACGGCAACCCTTTACCCACAAAAAGACGGTACCGTCACAATTACCGCCACCGCCCCGGGTGGAGCGCAGGGCACCTGTACCGTAATAGTCAAGGACTATGGCTCCTACATTGCCGGCGATATCAACGGCGACGGCAGTGTCAACAACAAAGACCTTACAAGACTTTTCCAATATCTTTCCGGTTGGAATGTTACCGTAAATGCACCGGCTTGTGATGTAAATCACGACGGTAAAGAAAATAATAAAGACATCACAAGGCTTTTCCGTTACCTTTCCGATTGGAATGTATCTTTATAATAAAAAGGTTTTTATTGTAGTTTTTATAAAAGCGGAGTCTGCACCCGAAATGGGATGCAGACTCCGCTTTTTTGCCAGAAACGGCTATTTTGATTTAATGTCTATAACGGTATATTCCGAGAAAGTACCGGTTTTAAAGGGGATCGCCCAGTCCGATATACCTGATGTAACAACAAAGGTTGTGCTGTTTCGCACTTCGGTTCCGTAGACCCTGTCATTTGCACCGAACGCAAAGCCAATAAGCCCGGCAGGAAAAATGTGACCGCCGTGTGTATGCCCCGAAAGAACAAGATCGGCTTTTGCTTTTGTTTCGTTTTCGTAATCGTTAGGCTGGTGATCGAGAAGTACAATATATTTGGATTTGTCAAGGTTTTCAGTCAGCGTTACGGCTTCTGCGCGCGCAGGCACCGATCTATCCTGTCTACCGACAATATAGAATTCATTGTCAACTAATACGCTTTCATCCTCAAGTACGGTAACACCGTTTTCGTTAAGCTCGCGGCGAAGCTCCGCCGAAGTGAAATTACGGTAGTTATAATACCCTTCGTCATGGTTTCCAAATACAAAATATACGCCGTATGTTGTATTAAGCTTTCCTAGTGCCCGGCATGCCTCTATCATATCTTGCTTTTTTGTATCATCATCAACAAAATCGCCCGCTATTACAACAACATCCGGATCGGTTCCTTGCACTCTGTTAATTTGATCGGCAAAACGCTTGCCGTCTAATGTTATACCTAAATGTGAATCAGCAATTTCAACAATACGAAGATTATCCCCTATATCTTTGTCGGTATAAAAGGTGTATTCAGTCACAAAAATGTTATGAGCCATAAACCATCCTATCCCGAGGTATACTGCGGTAAGCAGTATGGCGGAATATATCTGAATATCATAATTAAAACTCTTTTTTAATGATTTTCTTACAATGAAAGCCGCAATGTCACAAATCACAAATCCCATAAACAGGTGCAGGGCAACAACCATCGCCGTGAAATAATTTATAAATGCAAATAAACTCACCGCGGCAACCGGCAGTAATGATAGCAAAAAGCCGATAAATTTGTGCCTTTCCGATACGCGTTTAATAATCGAAAGGCGCCGGGTTTTTACCGTTATATACACCGCCGTAAGCGTTGATATAATTCCGAGTATACAAATAATCAGTGTCCACATATTCATAGTTTTCCTATTTTTTTGAGGTATCTATGCTTCCTTTAAAAACAACAAATCTTTGAAACAGATATTCGGTTATAAAGTTTATCAGCATAGTTATGGCAAGTACTATGTATTCGTTTATGCCAACCTTTTCGGTAAAATATGCCGTCCACCAGGTGGAAAGAGGGGTAAACACGACATAATAACCTGCAACCTTCAGCATAGCAACAGGTATATTGTTTGCCGAATGAAATGTGATATTTCGGTTTAAGGTAAAATTCCAAAGAACTGAGAGGATTAGCGCTATTAAATAGGCGGTCCAATAATTAAGATGAAAAACCTCGTCAAAAAGTGTAAAGCTCAAAGCTTCTATTATGCCTGCACTTATTGAAAAAAGTGTAAACTTCACCGTTCTGAATAATTCTTTCTTTGCACTATTCATAATCATTACCTCTATTGATTTTCGGTGTATCTTGAAAACCTTGATTCAAGCTCATTCATTAAAAGCTTTGCTGTTGGCGTAAAGGTCTGATTTTTGCGCCAGATGATGTTGAGACATGAGTGTGAAGCGCCGCTTATCGGCACAAATTTATAAATGCTGTCTTCGCCGGTGTTTACTATGCCATCAAAAATAAGAGCGTATCCGAGTTTTTCTTTAACCATTATTGCCGCATTATATCCGAGGTTGAAAGTGGCAATAATATTAAGCTTGCCCGTTTTTTCCTTGAACCAGTGTGACATACTCTGGTCCCGCCACTGTCTTGAGCAAATAAGGGGCAGTTTTAAAACTTCATCTAAAGTAAAACTCTCTTTGTAAGCCAGCGGATCATCTTTCCGCATAAGTATTCCCCAAGTATCGTTTTCCCAGTTTTTTCCGAGATACAAATAATTATATTTTTTGGGATCGAAATAGTTTGAAACAACGCCTATATCAACAGTGCCTTTATCAAGCTTTTCGCATACATCGTCACTGTCGCCGCTGAAAATATTGATTCTAATTCTCGGATACCTTTTTTGTATTTCCGTTACCGCCCCTACAAAAAGTGACATAAGTGTTGATTCCGCCGCACCGATGAAAATATCTCCGCCTATATCGTCGAGATTTTTAAATTCCATATCGGTTTTGTTCACAAGCTCGATAATATCCTCCGCGCGGTCGCGTAAAAGCAGACCTGCCTCTGTGAGCTTTACGGCATAGTTTGTCCTTTTAAACAGCTTAACGCCGAGCTCATCCTCAAGATCCTTAATCTGCTTTGAGATCGTCGGCTGTGAAATGTGCAGATGCTCCGCCGTGCGGGTAATATTGCCCTCTTTGGCAACCTCTAAAAAGTATTTTAATACTCGTAATTCCATATTAAACACCTCGTTTTAGATATTCTATCATAGAATAACTAAAAATGCAATATAGATATTTGAAATTTCTAAAATGTTGTGATAGTATTACCGTATAAAATAATACGGAGGGCGTGTTATGAGGTTTAAAAGATATGTTGCAACTATACTTTGTCTGGCGATAATGCTTTCTGTTTTTTCCGCGTTGCCGTTTGCAGTACACGCCGAATCGGTTACAGAAACGGAAAAAGCAATATTTATCGGTAAAGCGGGCAGCGACAGTACCTTTAAGAGAAATGCCGATGCTATGTTGCCGCTAAATTTCAGGAGTGTGGGAAATGTAACATTCAGCGGTGAAACATACTTTAAGCTTACTTTTAAATGTAAAATGATTTCCGGCAGTAAGCCGATTATCGGCGTTTTGCAAACCGGAACCGGCGGAACTGACCTTACATATTCAAAGCCCGAATATTGTGACCTTAATACAGTTAATGTATCCGGCGGTGTTTGCACTGCGATTTTCAGGGGCAATATTACAGACAGCTATAAGACAAGCAGGTCTTATACAGTATCGAGTTCGGCGGGTAGCTCTTATAGCTTTACAAGGAAAAGCGGCGAGCGTTGGGGATATCTTACAATCGGCAATGCTCAATTTGATAATACTTCTTCAATAGCGGATTATGATAATTCTTTCATATTCAGTGAACCGGTTATTCAATACTGCAACGCTTCGGGTACAGTGCTTAATTCTACCAACCTTTGCGCATCTTTGGATGATGAAAATGTTGACTTTAAGGGTACATATTATTTTAGAAAAAACACCTGTGAAGAATGGGACTGTCCAGCTTATGCTACGGCAGGGAAGTGGCATATTTTAGGCGGTAACGACCTTGTTCGCCATATAACCGTTCCTGCAGATTTTAATATATCTTCAAATTACAATAAATCCGAGTTTTCCCGTGTTGCGGAAACCGATACCACACGCGAATATTATACTAACCCGCATTATTCAGATTTAATCTTTGAAAAAATTAAAAACAGCGAGGATTCGGCTTACCGTATAATCAGTGATATTAATAAAAAGACGGTAATTGTTGAAGCTAATCATCAAGGGGAAGCGGAGTCTTCTTCTCCGGTGCTTAACAAATCCGGTAACCTGTTTATACCATTTTCGGTTGACGGATACTTTATCAGCGGCGGCGGATACTGTGTGGAAGAGAGTGTATTTGTAAAAATATCCTGCACCGCTAAAAGACTTGAGGGAACAGGCGCTCCGGTAGTGGGCAGAATTCACGGTTACGGAAAATCCGGAAATTGGAAAGGGCTTAATTCTCAAGCGCATGTTTCGTCAGCCAACAATGTTACAACCAACGGATATAACAGCACTAATGATATAGGGTTGCCTGCTTGTTCATACAACGCTCAAACCGGAGAGTATGTAGGCTGGATCCGTATGAGGAAAAACGATAGCGAATACCGCACCCAGTACGGTATTACCGAGATTTTAACCCTCGGTAACGCGGAGGAGGCTCCGGAAAAAAATCGCGTTGACTCATCAAGCTTTAATTCTTCGTTTGCTTTCAGTGATATAAAGGTTAGTATATATGAGTGTAAAGAAATTACCGTAAGCGGCAGTCCGAGAAACTGGACGGTAGGCGAGCTGTTTTACGATGATGTTTGCCCCGGATTTTATGAAGAGTCGCTTGATACTACTACTACATACGCTTATAGGGCAGGACTTGGATATTCGGCATCTATGTCAATGCACGAAAAAGATGTTTTGACAGGAGATCAGAATATTTGGCAGGTAGAGGGACAAACGGCATTAGTTCACAGTTTAAACCTGACCGATTGTATTGCAAATAACCATAATCTTACTCATTTTGCCGCTACCGATACCACGCGTGAGTATTATAGCTGTAAGGAATGCGGTAAAAATTATAAAGACCCGTACGGCGATGAAGAGGTTACCGATATAACCGCTAAAAAACAGATGATATATATACCGTCAACCTCCGGCAAAAAGAGCGCCTGTGCGGTTATTCCGATGTCGCTTAAAGGCTTTTCGGGGGAAAAGTGGTTTAAGTTTACATGCAAAATGGCGGTGTTCGGAGATGAAATACCCACCGTTTCAAATTTCCGGGCACTCTATTCAGGAGGAACGGGCGCACACCCTTCTGTTCCTGAAGAAGACGATATGTGTGTGACAGAGTATAGTTATAACGCGGATGAGGGCGTTATGACCGCGCTTATAAAAATGTGGGCGCCGTCCGCGGATCAGATTTACCGTATGCCGTATCATTACAGTGACGCGGTATCGGGTGCTAATTTTGCGCTTCTTATCGGTAACGGTATACATAGAGGCGCCGGGTTTGCCGCTTCTGCCGGAAACACTGCCTTTGCTTTCTGTGAGCCTGAATTTTATCAGTACAACGAGCAAACAGGTGAAACCTTTGGTGATAATCTTATAGCGGATATAACCGATAAAAATGTGGATTTAGTCACAAAGTATTCACTTGAGGGCTTTAACAGCTCAACCTCTGATTTTATAACCGGTAAAAGCCCGATGTCGGCGCCAATTAACCGTTGGTATTCGATAGGCTCCGGCTACGATTTGGTTGAGGCAAGGGATATTGATGCTGGTTACTTTAATATTCATATATGGCAGTATCATCCGGCAGTAGCTCCTACACATAACAGTATAGGTTACAAAGCTTATTATACCTGTGATTGCGATACTCATTCCGGTAAGCTGTACTCTGACAGGGGAGTTACCGAAGTATTGTTAAGTGACCTTCAAATAACCGGTATGGGCGATAAGAGAATGGTAGTTATGAATTCTACCGGAAATAACGCCAATATCTTTATTCCGGTTGATTTTAAGTCTGCCGGGGATACCTCGCTTATCGGAGCAAGATACTATAAGCTTACCTTTAAGGCCAAGCTTTACGGCGATAATATGCCTGTTGTAAGTCTTTTGAAAATTACTTCAGGCGGTGCGGTTTCCGAGCCTTTTTATGTGTATAACGGCGGCATAGGCAACGGAGAAATTGCCGGCGGCGGTGCGGCATACGGCAATAATCTCGGTGTTTCTTATGACGCCTCAAGTATGACATATACCGCGTATATCCGTATGATAACAGACGCGCAGAGCGAAGGCGCGCATCATGCAATTTTAATCGGAAATTGTGAGCATAACGGCAGTGCAATAGGGGAATTTGATTATCATACGGCATTTGCGATAGCAGATGTAGGCTTATACGCGTATGATAGTGAATCCGGTGAAACTTACGGTGAAAGCCTGATAAACGATTTTGCCGAGTTCAGTATGAGCGGCGGCGTTTACAGGCACCCTAACGATAACTATAACGAGGCGGACGGTATAGCTTCCGCTCCCGTGGGACTCTGGAGTATTGACGGTGACAGTTCCGCTTTTGTGATAACGGAAGTGCCTGAAAACTTCTTTGCAAACGACCGGGATATTTCCTGTAAGGTTCCTAAAATGCTCCGCGTTTCGGGGACGACAAGTACCGCTAACATAAATGTGTTAACTTCCGTATCCTGTCTTAAACCCGGAAAAACTTATAAGATAGATGTTGATTACCGTGCTTTCGGCGGGGGAGACGCGCGCATTGCCGCGGCGTATTATAATACATCTAATACCGCAATTTCTTTGTCTGCCGTTTCAACAGATGAAAATGTAACCGGCTCTCACAGATCCTTAAGGTTTACATTGCCTTCTGCCGCGCGAACAAAGGGTTATCAGTATAATTTCGCACTGTTTCTCGGTATGCCCTCCGGCTCTAAAAACGGTCAGAGTGTATATTTTTCCGATATAAAGCTTTGTGAAGTTAATAATTCGGTATCCGGCAGTAATATTCTGCCGAACGGCGATTTTTCACTTTGCGATACCGGTCGGCTTTCATCAGATACATCCGGTAATATTTTAGGCTTTACAAAATCCGGCGGCATTTCAAACTGTATTTCTGCCGATATTATGGATTTGCCGGAAAAAAATATCTTTGAAGGAGCAGATGTTCCGGTCAATGATAATATTGCCCTTAAGGCAATAGGCGGCGGTTATTCGCAGCTGCAGTTTAAAGTTGAACTGCAGGCATCTTCTGAATATTTGCTTACATACGATTACAGATGCTCTGGCGATACTGTGAGTTTGAATGTTACCGGTAAAGGCACGGCGGCAATAAGCAAAATAAGCGATCATACCGATGATAAATATACCGCGGCTTACAGAATTTCTACCGGTTCGGAAAAAACGCCTTACAGTGATACCGAGCCTAACACAAGATTCAGATTCGGTTTTGATGCGAACAGTGCGGATAAAGCCTTTTACATAACAAATGTTAAACTGTTTAAGTTATCCGGGCAGTCGCCTTCAGGTAACAACCTGTTAGGTGACCTTAACCCGATTTATAATAGCGAGTTGTACGAAAATGCCATACCCGAAACATTACCCTCGGGTAAAGGCAAAACTGATCTTGTGCTTAATCAATCCGGCGAAACCTCCATGGCAAATGTGTTCGCCCACGGTTGGTATATGTACAATAATTCTAATTCGTACACCGCGACAAATGCCTCTCTTGTTAGGGTACCGGATAACTTTTTTGATTATTTAAGCTTTTCAAAGCGTTTAGATTTGCTTGGTAAAACTATTATTGGCGAAAACCGGTCTGATGGTATTTCTCCGCAGTTTAATCCGAACAATGATAATGTTTGGGGAGATGTTAAAGATCTTGTTCATACCAAAATAGAGGCAATATTCGTAGAAGGCGACGGGGACGGAGGCGCATATTCCGGCGCGATGCGCCGGATATCGGAAATTATGTCTGCCGGAAATACCGAAACCGCCGGAAGCGTTTATTATGTTTCGAGCAGTACGGGCAGCGATTCAAATGACGGTAAAACCGAAAACACACCCTTCAAAACCCCGGAAAAGGCAATGAGTGCATCAAGCAGCGGAGATACGATACTTTTCAGGCGTTCTGATGAATGGCGTAACACTTCGGAAAGTGCCGGCGTAGTTACAAACTTTATTTCAAACAGAACCTACGGTGCTTACGGAACGGGCGATAAGCCGCGATTCTTGGGTGGTATACGCAATTACGGCGGCGTATCAAATGCTTCAAGCTGGGAAAACACCGGAGGCAATGTCTGGCGAATTCGTTATGTTGAAAGCCCTACGGACGGTAACACTGCAGGTATGGTCTATGTATTTTCAAAATATAACAGTGAGCCCGTACCATGCAAAAATGTGGCAAAGGACGCCGGCAATAACGATTATTCATACAGTCTTTCAGATGTTGATTCGGATTTAAAATTCTATGCCCCCGCGCATACAGACAGTGATAAGGGTTATTTGTATCTTTATTCGTCTGTCAATCCGGCAAACAGATTTGACAGAATAGAGATTTGCCTGAAGCGCGAAGTAATATATTTTGATAGCGATGTTAAGATAAACAATCTTGCCGTTATGTATGCCGGCGGACACGGAATGAACGGCAACAGCAAGAACCGGGTTTATATTACCGACTGCGAGGTTGGATATATCGGCGGCGCGAGGCATAGCGGTAACCGCTACGGTAACGGAATACAGTTAGGTCAGTTGGGCGACGGATTTGAAGTTGTAAACTGCTATATACACGATTGCTTTGACGCCGGCGTTACATTCCAGTCGTGGAGCGGAAACGGCGAATTCAGAAACATTAAGTTTAATAACAATGTTATTGAGAGATGTCACTATAATATAGAGATGTTTGCCACTTATACCACGAGCGTCATAAATAATGTTGAAATATCCGGAAATATCCTGCGAAATGCCGGTTACGGATGGGGAAGTGCGGATAGGTGCGATGAGTATTACAGATGCGCCAATATTTGTTTCTCGAAGAATAAGTATTACAGCAACATCAATATGTATATAACGAATAATGTTCTCGATTGCACAAAATCTTCTCTTGTTATGTGGACCTGGAGTTCCTCTCCTGAGCGCAGTCCCGGACTTATAATATCCGGAAATACCTATATTCAAAGAAGGGGTGCCGTGCAAGACAGAGTAATGGCTTACGGGCCTATAGGCGGCAGCTTTAAATATGCATCAAGCCTTAAAGGCCTTAAAGAAGCCGTTAATACCTTTGATACAAATCCTTCAAGTGTTATCTGGCTTGACAGTATAGGTTAATCTGAATAATAAAAAAGCGCCCATCGGCAGATCTTTAAATCTGCCGATGGGCTTTTACATACCTATTAAAATATTTCTACATCAAAACCGGATAGGTAGCGGAACAATCTTGTGACATCTTTGTTATCATAATGCCGTAAGAACCGTATGCAGAATTGAGTATATAAACATATCAGATGTTTTGGAAATTACCGATAAAACTATAGACAATAGTCTATGTGCGGGCTTTTTTATCACAGCGCTGAAGTTAAGTCAATATATTAGTGTGCAGAAATATGTATTATCTACATAATATGCTATTGAAACAGGAAAAATATTGTTAAAAAAATATCAATATTTTTATTGCAATTTTCCTTTATTTGTGTTATAATCTACCAGAAAAAAATTGTGAGGAGTAGTATACTGATGAAAAACATTGATTTAACGAAGTACGGCATTTCCGGTACTACCGAAATTGTGCATAACCCTTCCTTTGAAGAGTTGTTTGCAGAAGAAACCAAACCGGAACTTGAAGGTTATGAAAAAGGTCAGGTTAGTGAGCTTGGCGCCGTTAATGTTATGACGGGGATTTATACCGGTCGTTCGCCTAAAGATAAGTTTATCGTTATGGATGAAAACTCAAAGGATACCGTTTGGTGGACCAGCGATGAGTATAAAAACGATAACCACATAGCGAGCAAGGAAACATGGAATGCGGTTAAGGATATTGCTGTAAAAGAGCTTTCCGGCAAGCGTCTTTTTGTAGTAGACGCTTTTTGCGGAGCAAATAAGGATACCCGTATGGCTATTCGCTTTATTGTTGAAGTGGCTTGGCAGGCACATTTTATTAAGAATATGTTTATAGCTCCTACAGATGAGGAGCTTGAAAACTTTGAGCCTGATTTTGTTGTTTATAACGCATCAAAGGCAAAGGTTGAAAATTATAAAGAATTAGGTCTTAATTCCGAGACTGCCGTAGTTTTCAATATTACAAGCCGTGAGCAGGTAATTATAAACACCTGGTACGGCGGCGAGATGAAAAAAGGTATGTTCTCGATGATGAACTACTATCTCCCTCTGAAGGGCATCGCTTCCATGCACTGCTCCGCCAACACCGACATGGAGGGCAAGAACACAGCCATCTTCTTCGGACTTTCCGGAACAGGCAAGACCACGCTTTCGACTGACCCTAAGAGACTCCTCATCGGAGACGATGAGCACGGCTGGGACGATGAAGGCGTATTCAACTTCGAGGGCGGCTGCTATGCCAAGGTAATCAACCTCGA
>CACXEV010000092.1 GCA_902766755.1 Oscillospiraceae bacterium
ATTTATATCCTCCATAGGCACTACCTGGGCATATCCGCCCCCTGCGGCGCCGCCCTTTATACCGAACACAGGACCGAGCGAGGGTTCTCTGAGTGCCACCGCTACATCCCTGCCTATGCGAGAGAGTGCATCCGCAAGGCCTATTGTGGTTGTGGTTTTACCCTCACCTGCCGGCGTTGGTGTAATAGCCGTTACAAGTATGAGCTTACCGTCCTTTTTATCAGTATTGCTTAAAAGTGACAGGTCAACCTTTGCCTTATACTTTCCGTACTGCTCAATATATTTTTCATCAAGATGCGCACGCTGTGCTATTTCCGTTATAGGTTTCATTTCACATTCCTGCGCGATTTCAATATCGGTTTTGTATGCCATATATGTACCCCCTAATCATAACAAAAATATTATACATAATTTTCCTTTACTTGTAAAGGCAATAATCCTATAATATTGACAATATATAAGCCACAGTGTTAAAATACAGCTTGTGGAGGCACGGATAAAAATGGATATTGAAAATGAGATTTTTGCCGGATACGAGTTATCGTACGAAAAGCTCGAAAAATTCGGTTTCAAAGAAGAAAGTAATTCATACATATACAGTGAAGACTTTTTAAACGGCGCCTTTAAAGCCATTGTTACTATAACCGATAACAGCGAGGTTTCAGGAAAGGTTATAGACCTCGATTTAAACGAGGAATACTTACCGCTTCGCGCAGAATCCCGAAGCGGCGGCTTTGTAAACACTGTTCGTGAAGAGTACAAAAACATACTTGAAAAAATAGCTTTAAACTGCTTTATCAAAAAGCCTTTTTTGTATAGTCAAACAAATAAGATAGTAGATTTTATAAAAGAAAAATACAAGGAAGAAGCCGACCATCCGTTTAAAAAGCTCGACGGCTATGGTGTTTTCAGGTACCCAAAAAACAAAAAATGGTACGCTCTTATTATGAGCATACCGAAATACCGCCTTTTAAAAAAGGAGCCTGAAACCTCAGGTGACGAAAAAACGGTTGAAATAATAAATCTTAAAGCCGACAAGGAAAGCATTGAAGGGCTTTTGAAAATTGACGGCATTTATCCTTCATATCATATGAACCGTGCAAATTGGATAAGCATTTTGCTTGACGGAAGCGTTGAGGATAAAACTATTGAAGGATTGATTGATATAAGCCGCAATTTCGCAATCATAAAAAAATGAATAAAATATCACACTGTTTGCTTGACAAGCGCCATATACAGTGATAAAATACTACCATCGATAGAGGCGCGTATTATCAATAGTAACAGTGCAAACAAGGTCTGCCAAAGGCGGTGCTGTGAAAGGGATGTACGCCGAAGAGGCGGTGCGGCAAACCGTGCTCTGGGAGCCGGAAATAATATTTCGGCTACTGTCGCAGAAATGCGGGGTGCTATCTTACTTGATGGTTACTTTATCGGTAGCCGTCTTTTTTATTTTGAAATACGGCTTACAGTAAAGATTATGAGGTGGTTGTTATGAAAAATAGGGTTTTTGAAGGTGCGGCTACTGCCATTATCACACCGTTTTATCCTGACGGGGGAATTGATTTTGACAGCTTCGGCAGGCTCATAGACTTTCAAATTGAATCGGGCATTGATGCGATTGTTGCCGCAGGTACCACAGGAGAAGGCTCAACCCTTACGGACGAAGAGCACCGTGCCGTTATAGAATTTTGCGTAAAGCGTGCGGCAAAAAGAGTGCCGATTATCGCCGGTACGGGGTCAAATGATATTCAATACGCAAAAGAGCTTACACGCGCCGCTTGCGAGTTGGGAGCGGACGCTATGCTTCTCGTAACACCTTACTACAACAAAGCTACTCAAGCAGGACTAATAAAATCATTTTCGGAAATTGCAGACGTTTCGGATAAACCTTGCATACTCTATAATGTTCCCTCAAGAACAGGGTGTAATATACTCCCAGAAACCGCGGCGGTACTCAGCCACCACCCGAACATTGTAGGAATTAAGGAGGCTTCGGGCAACATATCGCAAATAGCTGAAACCGCAAGGCAAACCGATGATGATTTCAGCATTTATTCGGGTAATGATGACCAGATAGTACCGGTAATGTCACTCGGGGGCAGCGGTGTTATCTCGGTGCTCTCTAACCTACTGCCAAAGGAAACTTCTGATATGTGCAAGCGCTGCTTAAAGGGTGACTACAAAAGCGCTGCAAAAATGCAGTTGGATTATTTACCGCTTGTATCGGCGCTATTCAGCGAAGTAAACCCGATACCTGCCAAAGCGGCTATGGCGGCTATGGGATACGGCAGCAACACACTGAGGTTACCGCTTACTTCTATAGAAAAAACACATGCAGAAGTGTTATATAAAGAAATGAAAAATTACAATATAATTTTTAAGGAGGAAGCTTTATGAAAATCGGAATTTACGGGTACGGAAATTTAGGACGCGGTGTTGAATACTGTGCAAGTCAAAATACGGATGTTGAGGTTGCCGGAGTGTTTACAAGGCGAAACCCGGAGAGTGTAAACACAGTATTGGGCGCGAAGGTATATAGCGCGGAAGACGCTGTAAAATTTAAAGATGATATAGATGTTATGATAATCTGCGGCGGCTCGGCTACTGATTTACCTGAGCTTACTCCTATGCTCGCTCGCGATTTTTCGGTGGTTGACAGTTTTGATACTCACCCGAAAATACCCGAGCATTTTGCCGCGGTAGATAGTGCCGCAAAAAGCGGAAACACACTGGCTCTCATTTCTGCCGGATGGGACCCGGGTATGTTCTCACTTAACCGCCTTTATGCAGAGTCAATACTTCCCTGCGGAAACACATATACATTTTGGGGAAAGGGCGTAAGCCAGGGACATTCGGATGCGGTAAGGCGCATTGAAGGCGTGCTTGATGCAAGACAATATACGATACCGAAAGAAAGTGCGCTCGATGCAGTTCGCTCAGGCAAAAACCCCGAGCTTACAACGAGAGATAAGCATTTAAGAGAGTGTTTTGTTGTAGCAAAGCCGGGCGCCGACCTTCAAAAAATAGAGGACCAAATCAAGAATATGCCCGATTATTTTGCCGATTATGATACGGTAGTTCACTTTATAACAGCTGAGGAAATGAAAGAAAAGCACTCAGAGCTTCCACACGGCGGATTTGTTATAAGAAGCGGAAATACAGGCGCAAACGGCGCACACAATCATAGAATAGAATACAGCCTTTCACTTGATTCAAACCCCGAGTTTACCGCTGGAGTGCTCATAGCGGCGGCAAGGGCGGTTTACAAAATGAAAAACCGCGGACAGACCGGTTGCATAACTCTTTTTGATGTGGCTCCGGCTGATTTATCGAGCAATACCGCCGAAAACTTAAGAAAGAATTTACTTTAATGAGAAAAGATTTTATTTGTGAGAACCTTACCGTAAACGATAAAGGACATCTCTGCCTTGCAGGTCAGGACGTTGTGGCATTAGCTGAAAAATACGGTACTCCTCTTTACCTTATGGATGAAGAGAGAATACGAAACCGCTGTAGAGCTTTTAAAGAGGCGGCAAATATATGCTTTGGCGACAAGGCTTTTATAGCTTATGCCTCAAAAGCGGTATCTTTTAAAGAGATATACAGAATTATGCAAGAAGAAAAAATGTATATAGATGTTGTATCAAGCGGCGAAATATACACAGCGGCAAATGCCGGTTTTCCTTTAGAGCACGCACTTTTTCATTCAAACAACAAAACTGATGAAGATGTCGCATTTGCAATGGATAACGGTGTGGGATACTTCGTTGTCGACAACGAAGAAGAACTGTTTGTAATAGAACGCGAAGCCGGAAAGCGAAACATCACACAAAGGGTTTTACTTCGCATAACACCGGGTATCGATTCTCATACCTTTGAGGCAGTATCAACCGGTAAAGTCGATTCAAAATTCGGTTCTGCAATACAGACAGGTCAGGCAAAAATAATAACCGAGATAGCTTTAAAGAGGAAAAATATATCACTTTCGGGTTATCACTGCCATATCGGTTCTCAAATATTCAGTACGGATGCTTTCCTAAAGGCATCAATAATTATGGCAAATTTTATTGCTGATATGAAAAAATCCATAGGCTATGAGGCTGAAATTCTTGATATGGGCGGCGGATTTGGTGTAAGATATTTGCCAAGCGAGCCTAAAACAGACATTAAGAGTTTTTTAGTAACCATAGGTGAGAAAATTAAAGAGACATTTTATAAACTTAACCTGAAACTTCCCGTAATAATCTTTGAACCCGGTCGCGGTATAGTAGCCGATGCGGGGATGACAATATATACTGTCGGGACCGTTAAAAAAATTCCTGATTTTGTCAACTATGTTTCTATTGACGGAGGTATGACAGATAATGTAAGATATGCTATGTACAAAGCAAGTTACACATTGTTTGCCGCCAATAAAATGAATAAAAAATCAGGTTTTACGGCAAATGTTGTAGGTCGGTGCTGTGAAAGCGGAGATATAATCCAGAAAAAAGTGCCAATGCCGGCTTCTATAAAGCGCGGCGATATTATTGCCTGTCTTACAACAGGCGCTTATAACTACTCTATGGCTTCAAATTACAACCGCATTCCCCGTCCTCCAATAGTTATGCTCAATAAGGGCGATAGCCGTATTGTAGTAAGGCGGGAAACATTTGCCGACATTTGCTCACTTGACGAATAATTTTTGTGGAAATGTAAATGAGTAGTCATAAAAGAAATCTGACTATAATAGCAATAGTATTTATTATTGCGGTGATAGCAGGGTCACTTATTTTTGTTAAGCTAAAATCTAACGAACCTGACGGCAGCAGTCCAGAAACCGGTACCGCCGATATATCAAAAGTAATGCCGGTATCAAACGATAGCTCTGAAACTTCCGTTTCTGTCGAGCCTGAACCCGAATCTCAATCTAAGCCCGAGCCTCAATCGGAGCCAGAGCCGAAACAACAGCCGGAAATAACTACGGAAGATTTTAGTGCCTCATTTTATGCAACTACCGATTTGAATATCAGAAGTAATCCGGGCACAAACGGGAAAATAATCGGCAGTTTAAAAAAAGGCTCGGAAGTTACAGTAACCGGCAAATGCTCAAATGGATGGTACCGTGTAACCTATAATGATACTGTGGGATTTTGTTCCGGAAAACTGTTGTCAGGTACGAAACCACCTGAAAATGCGCCCGTGCCGGAGCCTGTGATGCCATACTATTTAAGAGTTAATCTTACGCAAAATATTGTTACGGTTTATGCAAGGGATGAAAGCGGAGAATATACTGTTCCGATTAAAAGTATGGCTTGCTCTGTCGGTACGGACGGTAAAACACCAACCGGCACATATACTACTTCCGATAAATATTCCTGGCGACTTCTTTCGGGGAATGTTTACGGCCAGTATTGCACAAGGATTACAGGGCATATTCTTTTTCATTCGGTTCCGTATTTTACAAAAGATAAGGGAAATCTCGAGTTTGATAAATATAATAAGCTCGGACAAGCAGCGTCGCTCGGTTGTGTCAGATTATCAGTAATTGACGCCAAATGGATATATGATAATTGTCCAAAAGGCTCAACGGTAACCCTATACTATAGCGATGCACCGGAGCCCATATCACCGACAATGCCTACGCAAATAGATATAAATGATGCGCGCCGCGGCTGGGATCCTACAGACCCAGACCCTAATAATCCGTGGCTTGCACAATAATATGTATAAAACGGGCGCACCATTTTAGGTGCGCCCAAATTTTCATTCAATATCCACGCCTTTTTCTAACAGTTTAATGTTTATTATTGCGTTCACAATAATTATTACAAGGTATACTGCCGCAATTGTCAATAATACAGAGTTTGGTATTTGCACTTGACGGGACACAAACAGCGCTTTAAAATCAACACTTATAAGTGCTGCGGCGGCGGTAAACAGTAAAACTATTATTTGACTTACCGTATACGCCAAAAAAGAGAATAAAACCGAAAGCCCTGTTTTTCCGCTGTTGCACTTATGCCCTAGAATAATACCTGTATATCCACACTGTATGAGATTTATTAATTCTAAAAACAAAAATATAACAAGTATAGTAATTGTTTTGCCGATTTCACCGGTAAGAAATTGCTTTACAAGTTTCCAACGCTCTTCGGAATAGTAGGCTATAAAAGCCGTAACAACTATTACTGTAACACTGATCGCCGACACTATGATTGACGTCAACAGTTTTGAAAGATATATATCTGCTTTTCTAATAGGCAATGTGTGTGTAAGATAACTTTTATCTTTATAGACGCCTGTGGCAAATAGTTTAATCCATAGCGCCATAAGTTGATTTATAAGTGTGCTTATGAAAAAAGATATTAATGTTCCCGATAAAATCCTACCGATTAAAAAAACTATGTAAGGCGACTCAATATTGATAAAAAAGTGCGTCAAACCGCTGAAAAACAGTGTGATAACATAAAAAATTGAAAGAAACTTCAAAATCCCTTTTAGATCGTATTTTAAAAGTTTGCCTAACATTTGAACATCCTCCTGAAAATTTCGTCTATAGAACCGTTTTCCTCCTCGCGCAATTTATCACACTCTCCGTAAAGCGCTATTTTTCCGCAGTCTATAAATATAACTTCGTCAAGTATACGCTCTATATCGCTTATAAGGTGTGTAGATATTATAACACTTGCACCCTCGCTGAAATTTGAAAGTATGGTATCAAGGATATAATCGCGCGTAGCCGGGTCAACTCCGCCTAACGGCTCATCAAGAATATACAACTCCGCTTCCCTGCTCATAACAAGCACCAGCTGAACCTTTTCCTGCATACCTTTGCTCATTTTTGAAAGTTTTGTATACTTATCAAGCCCCAGATCACTTAAAAGTCTATATGCCTTATCGCTATCAAAATTATCATAAAAATCACTGAAAAACTTTACCGCTTCACATACCCGCATTGACTTATCAAGATATGTGCGTTCGGGCAGATACGATATGATTTTCTTGCTCTGTACACCTATAGGTGCCCCGTTTACGAGAATTTGACCGGAAGTAGGTGTTAACAAATCGTTTATTAGCTTTATAAGAGTTGTCTTGCCTGCACCGTTGCGGCCAAGTAAACCTATTATTTTACCCTTTGGTATTTTTAAGGTTATATCAGATAAAACCTCGTGTTTCCCGTAAGCCTTTTTTAAATTGTTTATTTCAATTAATTCCACTATGCGTTTCCTCCCATACTTTTAATATAGTTAACTGCATCCTCTTTACTAAATCCTATTTTATTCATACTATTTAAATATTCCTCGGTAAGGCTTGATGCATAAGCTGTTTTATGCTTTAATATAAGAGCTTTATTATCAGTTACAAATTTACCGTTAGTGCGCTCTGTAAATATAAGCTTTTCATTTTCAAGATCGGCAAGCGCCCTTTGAACTGTATTCGGATTAGCCTTAAGCTCTACTGCCAAATCCCTTACAGACGGCAATCTCTCTCCCGGCGAAATCTCGCCGGAAATGATTTTAATTTTAAGTATTTTTGCTATCTGCAAATAAATAGGTATATTATTATAAAAATCAAATCCCAAACAGTCAGCTCCCATCTGTGTTATTTGTTTAATACAATGATACAGTAAAATTACAATTCTGTCAAGTGTTTTTTAAAAACAGACTTTCCGGAAAGTAAATCCTTAAACACAAACGCATTAGCCGCATTGCGCTCATTCTTCGTTTATTGTTCAGATTTTTTATAGTAAAAGATATCCCGACAAAAAAGTTGTCAGGATATCTTAATTATAAAACCTATTATTTTATGGGCTTACCTTTCTTCACGAAAATATGAAAGTCCCAAAGATGCAGGAGGTTGATTTTCGCGTTTTTTACGCATACTGATAATTACCAGCACCAGTATAGTAACAACATAAGGGAGCATATTTATAAGCTCCTTATTACTGCTTGAAAGACGCGGTATATAAATACTTAAAATATACAAACCGCCGAAAAGGAATGAGCTGAATATTGCGGTAGTAGGTCTCCAAATGGCAAATATAACTATTGCAATAGCAAGCCAGCCTCTATCGCCAAATCCGTTATTAGTCCAAGCACCGCCGGTATAGTCCATAACAAAGTATAAACCGCCGAGTCCTGCGACAGCGCCGCCTATAAGTGTTGACAAATATTTATATTTTGTAACATTTATACCTGCCGCATCCGCAGTTGCGGGGTTTTCGCCCACGGCGCGAAGATTAAGACCTGCGCGTGTGCGATTAAAGAAAATCGAGGTGAGAATTGCTATAATAATAGCAAGATATGCCAAAAAGCCAAACGAAAGGAATGTTTTGCCGAAAATACCGAGCTTATGAGCAAACGGTAAGCTGGCTTTAAAGCATTTACCGGTTTCAATAAGAGAAATTGAACCGGTTTCTCCAAAGAAGCTCAAAAGCGAGCCGCCGAAGAAGTTGCCTATTCCTATACCAAAGGTGGTTAAAGCCAAGCCGGTAACATTCTGATTAACTCTGAGTGTAATGGTCAAAAAGCTGTAAATGAACGCCAAAAGCAAAGAGCCGAGTATTGAAGATAAAAGCGGAATCATAACACAAAGCAACGCATTTGGCGAAGAAGTAGAATGTTCATAAATGTATCCGCCTATTATTCCTGAAATACCACCCATATACATAATACCCGGTATTCCGAGGTTGAGGTTGCCGCTTTTTTCTGTGATAATCTCACCTGTTGCACCGAAGAGCAAAGGTATCGCTTGGATGATTGCCGCATTGATAAAAGCAAAAATCGTATTTATCATTATTTTGCCTCCTTGTGACTTGCACGCTTATTTATCTTATAATTGATAAAGAATTCGCTGCCTATTATGAAGAATATAATTATTCCGGTGATAATATCCGAAACACTTTCGTTAAGACGAAGCGTCATAGCGATTTCCCCTGCACCTCTTTGCAGGAATATTATAAACATCGATGTAAATATCATCATCACAGGCTCAAATTTAGCAAGCCAAGAAACCATAATCGCGGTAAAGCCCATACCGCCGGCAAGCTCTTTCGATACAGTATGATTTGTGCCGGAAACGAGCAAGAAACCCGCAATACCGCAAATAGCACCGGAAATCACCATAGTACGAATGATTACCTTTTTAACATTGATACCTACATATCTTGCAGTATTCTCGCTTTCTCCTACAACTGAAATTTCATAACCCTGTTTGCTGAAATGCAGATAAACAAACATTATCACGGTAAGAACTGCCACAACAATAATGTTTATAGCATATTTCTGACCGAAAAGCTCCGGCAACCACCCTGCCTCACTGCGCTGGTTTATTACGCCCATAACACTCGACCCGTTAGGCACCCAAACCATTATGAAGAAGGCTACAAGCTGAATTGCAACATAGTTCATCATAAGTGTAAAAAGACTTTCGTTTGTTCGCCATATTGCCTTGAAAACGGCGGGCAAAACGCCCCAGATTATACCGCTCAAAACACTTGTTATAAGCATTATGATTATCAAAAGCCACGAAGGTAGACTGTCTTTTGCGTAGAACATACAAGCAGCACTTGCAAGTCCGCCTACAAGCACCTGCCCCTCAGCGCCCAAATTCCAGAACTTCATTTTAAATGCCGGGGTTACCGCCAAAGATACACACAAAAGCATCGCAGTATTTTGAAGCAGAATAAAGAATTTACGATCAGAGCCAAAGCTACCCTCTATCATTTTGGCATATACCTCAATAGGATTATAGCTTGTAATAACAACTATAACAAGACCGCTGACAATAAGCGCCGCAAGAATTGCAATAAGCCTTATAATCCACGCTTTTAAAGTGGATATATCAGTTCTCTTAGTGATATGAAACAAAGGCTCTTTAATGTGTTTTTCATTAGTTTGCATCACTTGCACCTCCATCCGTCTTAGTCATCATCAATCCTATTTCGCCCTTATCGGCACCTCTGCCCTCAACGATACCGCTTATCTTTCCCGAGCTTATAACCATTATTCTATCGCAAAGCTCTATAAGCACATCAAGGTCCTCGCCTACAAATATTACTGCAACACCGCTTTCCTTTTGCTGATTAAGTAGATTATATATAGCATAGGAAGAGTTGATATCAAGACCTCGTACCGGATATGCCGCCATTAGCACGGTAGGCGACGCCGCTATTTCACGGCCTACAAGTACTTTCTGAACATTGCCGCCCGATAACTTTCTCACCGGGGTTTGAGCGCTCGGAGTTACAACCTCCAAATCCTTTATAATACGCTCTGCAAGGTCTTTCGGTTTCTTTCTTTCAAGGAACATTGACTTGCCTTTTCGGTAACTGCGAAGCATCATATTATCGATAATATCCATATTACCCACAAGGCCCATACCGAGCCTGTCCTCAGGTACAAAAGAAAGGCGAACGCCAAGTTCTCTTATCTGAATAGGTGTTTTGCCGCGAAGCTCATCATCGCTTCCGGTTTTGGGATTGTGGTAAATAATTTCTCCGCTTTCTATCGGTTGAAGTCCCGCAATCGACTCCAACAGTTCGCGCTGACCGCTTCCCGCAATACCGGCAATACCAAGTATTTCTCCCGATTTCGCGGTAAAGGACACATTATCAAGTGTTTTAATACCTTCCACATTTACGCAGTTAAGATTTTTAACTTCAAGCCGAGGCTCAGAATTTTTAGGTTCACTGCGCTCAATATTAAGATTTATTTTTTTGCCGACCATCATCTCCGTAAGCTCGGCTTCATTTGTTTCGGAAGTATTAACGGTGCCTACATATTCACCTTTTCTGAGAACCGCCACTTTATCCGAAAGGGATAAAACCTCGTGGAGCTTATGGGTGATAATTATGATAGCCTTTCCGTCTTCACGCATACGGCGAAGAACATTAAAGAGCTTTTGTGTTTCCTGAGGAGTTAAAACGGCAGTAGGCTCATCAAGTATAAGTATATCCGCGCCTCTGTATAAAACCTTGATGATTTCAACCGTCTGCTTTTCGGAAACTGACATCTCGTATATCTTTTTGTTCGGGTCTAATTCAAATCCGTATTGTTCGGTAATCGCTCTTACACGTTCGGTTACTGCTTTTATATCATACTTGCCTTCCTCTTTAAGCCCCAAAACAACATTTTGAGCAGCAGAAAAAACATCTATGAGCTTAAAATGCTGATGTATCATACCTATCCTGTACTTAAAGGCATCCTTAGGAGAACGGATAACAACCTCTTCACCGTCAATAAAAATCTGTCCCTCATCTGGATAGTAAATGCCTGATATCATATTCATAAGGGTAGTCTTACCACTTCCGTTTTCACCCAGCAAAGAAAGAATTTCGCCCTTATATGCACAGAGATTGACATTTTTATTGGCAACTACCTTGCTGCCAAATCGCTTAGTAATATTTTTAAGCTCAATCGCGGGGATAGCCACTGTAACACACAACCTTTCACGGATAATTCTGCACTCAAAAAAGCGTGCAAAGCTTTACATACTTTTTTGAGTGCGGACAAAACATCCAACAAATAACAGATTGAGGCGGAGTAAAAACTCCGCCTATATCTGTTTTAGTTAATAATTAAAGATCGCTTATACCGTCAATATACTTAATTGCGAAGTAAGGAGCAGATCTCTTTGAAGACTCTGCAAACTGACCGTCAGCAATCGCTTCACTATCGGGAACGAAATCGCCGGCATCAACGATATCAGCAGTATAAGTTGTAAGCTCTTTGCCGTCAACAGTGAATGTCTTGGTATCAAATACCTTTACTTCACCGCTTTCGAGCTTAGCTTTCATTTCATCGATCTTAGCCTGTGTACCCTCAGCTGCAGCCTTTTCATTGAGCTCTGTGAGCTTAACTGCGCCCTCTTTCATAGTACCGCAGTAATCGGTAGGAATGGTGCCGCCTTCAAGAGCAGTATTGATAATCATCTTGAAGTAAACGCTCCAATCAATCTTTGAAGAAATAAGAGCGGTGTTCGGACCCATCGGAATAGTGCTTATGTTATAAGCAACATTCGGAACGCCTTTTTCTTCGCAGGCTTTCGGAGCACCCTCAGAGTCAGCGTGCTGGCTTATAAGAACGCATCCTGAATTGATAAGGTTAAGAGCAGACTCTTTCTCCTTAGCAATATCAAACCAAGAGCTTGTATATGTAACCTTCATAGTAGCGCTCGGGCAGATAGCACGAGCTCCGAGGAAGAATGAAGTCATACCTGAAACAACCTCTGCATAATCAAAAGCGCCTACATAACCGATAACAGCCTTATCAGCAGTGATTTCGCCTTTTTCAATCATTTCATTGAGCTTCATACCAGCGGCAACACCTGCAAGATAACGACCCTCATAGATAGCGGCAAAAGCGTTATGATAATTAGAAACGAGCTCGGTCTGAGCACGGGTACCTGTAGCGTGGCAGAACTGAACATCCTTGAATTCCTTAGCGGCCTGAATCATATAGCTTTCATGGCCGAAAGAATCAGCAAAAACTATATTACAACCCTTATCAACAAGTTCAGCAGCCGCATTGTAGCAAGCATCATCCTCATTGATGTTGGTCTTTATAAGAACCTGTTCGTCTTTAAGGCCAAGTTCAGCCTGAACCTCTTTAAGAGCCTGGATGAAGTTGTTATCATAGGTTGAGTTCTCATCGTGAAGGCAGATAAGACCTATTTTGAAATCATCCTTTTCAACCTTTTCCATTTTTGCTGCAACGGTCTTTTCAACCTCATCTATTGTGAGGACCTTTGCAGCCTCGCCCTTAGAGCTTGTGTCTTTACTGCCGCAAGCCGCAAAGCTAAGCACCATAACGACAGCAAGAATTGCGCATAGAATCTTTTTCATTTTTTGTTTCCTCCAATTTTTTTAATATGTAAATTTATTTACACCAAATTTATTTTCTGAACTCGATATTTTCCGGGCTCATTTTTTCTATGACGGCGAGGGACTCTACTCTATACCCTTTTTTTCTCAACATATCGCCGCCGCCTTGAAAACCTTTTTCGATAGCGCAGGTGCAACCCACCACCTTTGCTCCTGCCTGATTTACAATATCAATTAGACCTATAAGCGCCTTACCGTTAGCAAGAAAATCATCAATTATCAAAATCTTATCGCCCGATTTTATATAATCCTCAGGCACAGTTATCAAATAATCCGTGTTGTGAGTATAAGAATGAACCATAGCTGAAAGCACTTTACCCGATACATTTAAAGTTTTATTCTTCTTGGCAAAAACGACATTCTTACCCATAACCACACCGGCTGCCACGGCAACTGCAATACCGGAGGCCTCAATAGTAAGTATCTTGGTGATTTCACTGCCTTCATAAAGACGATTTATCTCTTTCCCCATTTCAAGAAGAAAGTTAACATCAAGTTGCTGATTTAAAAAAGAGCCGACTTTCAGAATATCCCCTTTAAGAACAGTGCCTTCGCTTAGAATTTTCTGTTCAAGAGCTTCCAAGAAATCGCCTCCTTAAAATCAAAAAACAGGCTTAAAAAGCCTGCTTACCAAATAACAACCTTCACTGCCATAAAGACAGTGACATATTATCTTAACCAATAGTCGCAACTAAGGCGTTGCGGTAGAAACATTCGGGCCATTCATCCAAACTTATATTGGTAAGCTATTAAATTTATACACATATCGTAACACACGAATTACCTTTTGTCAACAAAATCCGCCTCATTTTTTTCGGTTTGTAAATCTTGACGATTTATGTAATATCTGATTACTTAATTTATGTAAAAATTCACAAAGCCCCGACAAAAATCGGGGCTTAAACCACTATTACTTGATGTTGCCGGTAATTTCATCCGCAACATATATACCCATAGCGCCTGATTGAGAAAGTCCTCTGCAAATGCCGCTTCCGTCACCTATTATATAAACGCCATCAATAAGCTCAAACTTATCGTTCATAAATACGGGACGAATTGAATAATACTTGCTTTCGCATCCGTAAAGAAGTGTATCATCATTAGCGGTTCCCGGCGCCACCTTATCGAGTGCATATATTGTCTCAATAATATTTGTGAGTATTCGGTGCGGCAAAACGAGGGAAATATCCCCCGCCGTTGCCTTAAGCGTAGGCGTAACCGTATTTTGCATAAGGCGGTGTTCATTTGTTCTCCTGCCTCTGATAAGATCACCAAACCGCTGAACCAAAACATTGCCCTTGCCTATCATATTGGCAAGCCTTGATATATTCTCCGCATACTCGGTAGGCTGATTAAACGGCTCTGTAAACCTGATACTTGAAAGAATAGCAAAATTGCAGTTATCAGTTTTCTTATCCGGCTGAGCAAATGAGTGACCGTTAGCTGTAATTATACCGTGATTATTTTCTGCTGATACAAGACCGCCCTGATTAAAACAGAACATTCTGCATCTGTCCTCAAAGGTTTTTGTTTTATAAAGTATCTTAGGCTCATATATTTTTGAGGAAAATTCACGCCAAATGATATCCTTCATTTCAACTCTGACGCCTATATCTATATGATTAGAGCGAGTTTTTACATTATGATCCCGGCAAAAATCCGCCACAAAATTAGCACCTGAACGCCCGGTGGCTATAATTACCTTTTGAGCAAATATAACTTCACCGTTTGAGTAATTAAGCTTATATTTTCCCTTCGCACTTTCGATATTCTTACACTCGTAAAAATGCAAAAGATCTACGCCTGACGAAGCCAATGCCTTAATAAGATTTTGCATTGTAAGATAATTATTATCTGTGCCGAGGTGCTTTACATTCATATCAAGCAGTCGAAGATTATTCTGTATACATTTAAGGCGCAACTCTTCATTTGATTTATATACCTTAGGTATACCTGAGGTACAATACTCATTAAGTATGTTATCAACCTCGTTGATATACTTATTGGCGACGTCCTCGCCCAACTCTTCACCGAGCGTACCACCGTAAGCCGTACCTAAATTAAACTTACCGTCAGAAAAAGCACCGGCGCCGGCAAATCCGTTGGTTATACTGCAAATCTTGCAGTGTGCACAAGTGTTATTCTTATTTGCCGGGCATACACGCTTTTCCATTACATTTCCGCATTCGGTTATGGCAATTTTCAAGCTGCTGTCATTTTTCTTTAATCTGTATGCACTCATAAGGCCGCCTATTCCGCCGCCTATTATAACAATATCATAAGCCATATTTTCAGGCATAAAATTACCTCCTTAAAAAAGGCTGTACATATTGCGTACAGCCTTTTAAAACTTGATAAACAGAAGTTATTACTCTTCTTTTGCTTCAGTCTCTTCTACAGGAGCTTCAACTACTGCCGATGCTTCTTCAGCTTTAACTTCTACAACAGCTTTCTCAGAAGCCTCTTCAACTGCGGCATCTTCGGTTGGTAGTTCCTCTGTTGAAGCCACTACTTCATCAGGACCTTCTTTTATTTCAGGTTCTTCCGGCAACAGCGCGCGGATAGAAAGGCTTACTCTCTTCTTTTCAAGATCTATCGCTGTGATTTTTGCATCGACCTCTTGACCTACTTTAAGCTCGTCCTGCGGTTTAGCAATGCGGTGGTTTGCGATCTGAGAAATATGAATAAGACCGTCCACTCCGGGGATAATTCTTGCAAAAGCGCCATACGAAGTCATACTTACGATCGTAACCTTAACAACATCATCAATGCCATACTTATTCTGGAATATTGTCCAAGGATTATCTTCAGCTTTCTTATAGCCCAAAGAAATCTTTCTCTTCTCGGTATCAAGGGCTTTAACATAAACCTCAATGGTATCACCGACGTTTACAACTTCGGAAGGATTCTTAATGCGTGTCCAAGAAAGCTCGGAAATGTGGACCATACCGTCAACTCCACCGATATCGACAAATGCGCCGTAACCTGTAATGGACTTAACAACGCCTGTAAATCTATCGCCTACGGCTATATTGCTCCATACCTTTTCTACCGCTTCGCGGCGAGCCTCACGAAGAACACTTCTTATAGAGCCTATTGCTCTGCGACCGCGGCCGATTTCAATAATTCTGAAGTCAACTTCCTTACCTTTTAAATCCTCAAGCGAATCATTTCTTGAAGCTGTAGCCTGAGAGGCAGGAATAAAGATGCGAACATTATTTGAATATACGGTAACGCCGCCCTTTACTACATCACTTACCGTACCGTGAAGAATTTTGCCTGACTCTTTGGCAGAAACTATATTATCCCAACCGGCAATAGCATCATAGCGACGCTTTGAGAGCATAGCGGTTCCTTCCTGGTCATTAATCTTCATAATTATAAGATTAAACTTATCGTCAACCTTGACCTCACTCATAAGATCCGCATTCGCATCAGAAGAATACTCGTCCTTGGTAATATAGCCTGTAACACCTCTACCGATATCTACAGTAATTTCAGAAGG
>CACXEV010000093.1 GCA_902766755.1 Oscillospiraceae bacterium
AACCTTCTATATAAGAACTGAAAACGGAAATCAGGATAATTCATTAAATGACGATTCAAGAATAAACCTCGGTAAAGGCAAGAAAATTACAAATCAAAGCATGAAAACCTATTTCAATGAAAATGAAAAAGATGAAGAACGTAAAAAAGCATATGAAAAACTAAAAGAAATAATTGATGATGAACAAGGTAAGTATTGGAAGCCATCTAATGCCACAACAGAATTAAACGGGGAGTCAAATCCGGGTATTAAACCTAATTTTTTTAGGATTACTAGGCAACAGGATAACGAAGTAATGTTTTCGAATATGTTTTTTTATCTTTTCAGTAAATATCCAGAGTTGATGGTAGATTTGATTAAAAGAATCTCAAAAAATAAAATAATAATAAGCAAAAAAGCAATTGTCGAACGCGAAAAAGAACACATGGATTTGCGAATAATTGATGATTATTACATAATTATTGAGAATAAAATTAAATCCGGTATTAACGGAATGAAAACTGATAATGAAACAAAAGATTTTAAAAGGGGTGAGGATGGAAAATATTTATCCCAACTGTCCGATTATTATGGAAAGGCAAAAAAACATTTTGAAAGCGAAAACGGTGATGATCAAAAGACTGACGATGAATTACCAATCAAAGGATATATTTTTACGCCAAATTATAACGATATAGATATAGATAAATTTTCCTGCGGAGACAAATACAAAAAGATTAAATATAGTGAAATATATGAATTTTTTAAGAATTATCAAGAAAGCACGAATGACAATGTTATAAAAGAAGATGTTTATTTTAAAGATTTTATAAAAGCTATTGAAAAACACACGAAAGATGTTGACGATGAATTCCGCGAGGAACTTATGCAAAGATTCATAGAAAGGACTACATAACAGCCATAAGCTTTAACAACAGCATCCCCCTTGCTCAATTGAGCAAGGGGGATTTTTGCGCTAACATACCACATCAAAACTTTTTGCAAACCTATGTATGATATACGCCTGGACAAAGAGGAGTTCCTCGGCGTTATAAACGCTTTTAGGGGCGCCGAGGGAGAGTAGTCTTTGCAGCCGCTCCGCACGGCGGATAACGGTAGCGGCGCAGTAGTTTTTGCCTATGCGCTGTTCGGCTTCGGCTTTCATATTCTCTCTGCATTTTTCCATAAATTGCTTTTCCTCGTCGGTGCGGGTGTCCTCCGTTTCCTCAAGGTGTTCGTGATAAATACGGTCGTACTCTTCCCTGTTTCCCTCGCCCGGGTTTAAGGGCAAAAGGTATTTATCATAAAAACTTTTAAGTTCGGCGGAGCAGCGGTTTACATCTTCGGGGTCTATTTTAGTCATTGAATCAGCTATAAGGGATAACTTTTTTATGTTCCCGGTTATTTCCTTTATATCATCAAGCGCCGCTTCTTTTGAGCTCCTCGTATATTCCATATCACATACAATATATCCGTCGCCGTTTAACTCATCGTCAGGAAAATTATGTATGCAAAGTTTTTTGTTGTTATCGATACAACCGAATGTATCGTAAAACGCGTCTTCAAGCGAATAATCGTAGGTCTCGGTAAATATTTCGTTACACTTTTTCATAAAACTCATTCTCCTTTTAATAATCATAAGTTGTGGCAGGCTTGACCTGAAATCAAGCCTGCCGGTTTTTTATATCCTACACCTCCACGGGCGTTACGGTCGTGGTGCTTTTAATTTTCTGAATATCGGAGAAAAGAAGCGTTTCTTGTTTCTCAAGCGCGGCGGCGGTTTTTTCGAGAAAATCGCGGTTTTTAAGCAAAAGGTTTTTCGTTATTACCATATATCTTTCAAGTTCGGCTTGCGTTACGGCTTCATTTCTTGAATTCATACTTTCGGATGTATTACTGAATCTTCGCGTCGCTACATCTATCATTCCGAAACCGTGTGTTGCATTTTCGGAAATAGCTTCGCGTATCATATTGAAAGCCCGTTGTATGTCCCGATAGCACCCGCTCGCTACCGCATCGGAATAATAAAGTTCAACCGCCGCTTTACCCGCGAGGGAAACGATAATATGGTAGGGTCTTCTCGGAAGATCCTTGCAACGGTGAATAAAACCGCCCGTGGAATCTCTGCCTGTGGAACGAAGCGAAGCAAGTCCTACGCTTTCAGCAAGGAGCACCTCGCTTGCAACTAAATGTCCCGCTTCGTGTAAAGCCGTTCTCTTCAAATCTTCCTGCGATTTTTTCGTGAAGTTATCGGGTGAGTCATACTGCATTCTGAGTACCGATCGAATCAAATCTTCCATTTCGATTTTATCTTTTCTTAAATATCCGGCATTTATAGCCGCTTCGTTAAGCATGGTTTCAAGTTCCGCACAGGAACTGTAACTGATCATTTTTGTAAGATCCGTCATATTCACATTCTCTGCTATTCTCTTGTTTTTCAAATAGTAAGCGATTATCTTTACCGCATCAGATTCAGTGGGGCTTTGAACGTTGATTTTTCTGTCAAATCTGCCGGGTCTTTTCAACGACTGAGGTAATTTATACGACTCGTTTACGGTTGCAATCACAAAGACATCCGAGCCGTCAATATCATCAATCCCGGCCTGTACGGCAACATACTCTTCCGCATCGCAGTGATCGTCGTCTTCATTGGCAAATTTGTCCAAATCATCAAGAAAAATAACGGCAGGCGCATTTTCTTTTGCCTTTTTGAACGTATCGCTGATTTCGCTTATGAAATCATTGTTTCCCTTGTTCCTACGAATCGTGTATGATTTGAGCCCGCTCTCGGCAATAAAGCATTTTGCCATAAGCGATTTACCGAGTCCCGGGTCACCATATAACATTACGCCATGCGGAAGCTTTGCTCCGAGCGCTTCATAGCGTTCACGGTTTTTGATCATATCGCAGATCTGTAACAGTTCTTCCTTGATTTCCTCGTAGCCGATAATTTTGTCAAATGCGTTTTTACTCATGGTTTTTTACCTCACTTTTTTGATTTGAGCAAATTATAACATTCTTAATGTGACAAATTCGGTACATAAGAAATGTTACATTTTAGGCGGACCAAAAAGGCGGAGGTATTATAATGGATATTAAATCCTACGAAAAAGAAAACAAAAGACTGTTTGCCGAGTGGAAGTGCATAGCCGACAATATACCTTTTATAAAAGACGGCGTAATGAACGCGGATGTGTGGTTTAAGAATAAGGTGAGGCCGTTATTCCTCTTCGGCGAATCTTTCGGAACAGACGACAATTCACCCGAAGGATATAATCGCAAGCGCGCATGGCGAAGAATCGCCTTATGGACTAAGGGCATTATGAATACCGGCGCCACCTATATGGAGCCGTTCGAACCCTGGTGCAAAGATACTATTCACCCCGATAATAAATATGTTGACAGCATTGCCGCCGTAAATATAAAAAAAGACACCGGTAAAAGAAAAGCCGATTACAATGAAATATGCGAATACGCGAAAGCGGGCAGAAAACTCCTTAAAAAGCAGATTGAGCTTTGCGACCCCACCGTTATAATCTGCGGCGGCACAGCAAGAGCGCTCGAAATAGTTTTAGGCAAACAGTTCCGGCAAAGGCACAACAATAACCTGTTTTACACAGTATGGATAAACGGACATCCCGTAACGGTTATAGACTACTGGCAACCCTCAAACGCCTATCCGGAGGTTATGAACTACTACTGCCTTACGGAGGTTTACCAAAGGGCGGTACGTAGCGGTTACCGAGAAAAGATAAGCGCGTAAAGGAGTGTAAATTATGGCGGGTATTATTTATGGAACATTTGATTTTAATGAAAACTCAGACGCAGATCCCGATTGGGATTCGTACGACTATGAGCCGTTAACCGAAGAAGAAATAAACTTCGGGTCTGCGGTATATAATTTTTTGCAGGAATTGATTGATGCCGACAGCTGCATAAACTACGATTATCTTTTGAGAGGAGCAATCAAAAAACGATATGAAGCCCATTGCTTATGTGGGGAAAATCGAGTGTCTGACTGTAACAACATATATTACGGTTTTAAGAATATAGATAAATACCGTATATATGAAAACAAAGTTGCCGAAAAAGTTTTGGACTCAGAGAGTATTATCCGGTCTTTATGTGATAAAGAGTATGTAGAAAAATGCTTTAACAGGTTATTATGCGGTAATGTGACGCTTTATTTTCCAACTTGTTGTTGTTTCAGAAATAACAGAGGATCGGTGTCAATAGGATTACACCCGTCTGCATTTAATGTAACAAAAAATCACGACGGAAATACCGTTGACCTTATCGTGTTCGCCGGTAAAAACAGAAAAACCGTAACCATGCGCGCAATAGATGCAAGCAATTTTGAGGCGAAGTTTAACAGCCGGATAAAAATGTTTGTTCATACTGATGTAACATAAATATAGTATATATAAAAAGGTGATGTTATGATTTATACAATTTCAGATTTGCACGGGCTTGAACTCCCAAAGCTTAAAGCATTGCTTAAAAAGGCGAATTTTACCGATAATGACTGGCTGTTTATTCTCGGTGATGTAATTGACCGACAGAACGACGGCGGTGTGGGAATTCTGAAATGGCTTTTAGAACAACCGAACGCCGAGCTGATACTCGGCAACCACGAGGCAATGCTGCTTGCCTGCGACTTTATATTTGAAGAGATAACGGATGAGAACATAATAAAATTTGATAAGCACAAAATGGAGCTGCTCTCAAACTATATGCTAAACGGCGGAGATGTTACGCTTAAGGCATTGCGAAATTTAAGAAAACAAGACCCCGAAACGCTCGAAAGTATACTTGAATACTTAAAAGAAGCGCCGCTTTATGAAACGGTCTCGGCAGGCGGTAAGGACTTTTTGCTCTGCCACTCGGGACTTGATAATTTTTCTCCCGATAAAAAACTGTCCGACTACACCGCAGACGAATTTATCTGGGCATGGCCGGAGCTTGACGACCGGTATTTTGAAAATGTTATAACCGTTTTCGGTCATACGCCTACAATGAGTTACGGCGATGAACTCAAGGGCAAAATACTTAAGACCGACACATGGATAGACATTGACGTAGGCATCCCTTACGGCAATTCCCCCGCCCTTTTGCGGCTGGATGATCTGGAGGAATTTTATTTATAAAAATCAGAGGGATAAAGATGCAAAGAGATATGCCGACAGAGGACCTTACTGTACCGCGGGCTTTGCAACCGTCCACCGGAAGGTTGCAATTTGCCTTTCGGCAAACCGCCCTTTTCAAGTCTTGTCATACCAAATTAAACT
>CACXEV010000094.1 GCA_902766755.1 Oscillospiraceae bacterium
CATGTTGCATGGTATTTACCTAAAAACTCAATGACATATTGCGTTGCCTGAGGTACTACGCGGACATTTGAGAAAATAAGAATTGCACCCAAAGCTATTAAAATAATAACGACATACTCCATAAAATTTCCTCCTATTTTATAAGTGCCGCGCTGAGTTTTTTATTTGTTTTGATTTTTTCACCCAGTGCAGTAACAGATTTTAACATATGGTCATTTTCTTTAAGCGTTTCGGCTAAATTTGCCTTTACTTTATCATCATCGCAAACGGCGGCTGCAATGCAGGCAAGCATCGCATTTACTGTATCCTTATCGCCTGTAATATAGGTAGACTCAAACACGGTAAATATTTTTTTAATTGCCTTCTTATCGCCTGAAATCAAAGTTTCTTTAAGCTGCGGCACCAATGTTTCCCCGAAGAAATTAAGGTATAAAAAGTTGCCGTATTTTGCAATATGGGCGCGGTACGGCTCCTTAAACTGCGGATAAACATCAAGCACTTTTTTTGCGAATGTGCCTATATCCGCACCGTCCTTATTAGCGGTGGGCATATCAACAGCGGCGGCAACGCGGCTGTTTTTCTTAACGCCTAAACTCTCACTCAATGTTTCGGTAAAATCAATACCTACGCTTGCGGCATCACGCTCGGTCTGACTATCATCAAAAAGCCAAGCGGAAAGCTCGGAATACTCGCCGCCCTCATCGGCTTTTTTAAGCGCATACATCTGGCGCGCATCATCATACTCTACCTTTACCTTGCATTTTTCGTTTTGATACTCACAGTTGCCGATTTCCTTAAATCCGTTTTCCTCAAAAAAGGATGACATTTCCTCAATTACTTTACCAATATAACGATTATCCAAAAAGCTCACTTCCAAATTTTGTTTTTTATATTGTAACACATATAAGAGTACTTATCAAACAAAATTTTCTTGAAAGACAAACGGTTTGTATATATAATAGCTTTAAGGTGATGATTTTGGAACTGTCAAACAGAAACGATATTAAAAATTTTCTTGAGAAACAGGGATTTGTTTTTAAAAAGAAGCTCGGCCAGAACTTTTTAATTGACGGTACTGTAGCCCCTCGTATGGCAGATTTTTCTGCTGACGAAAACACTGGCGTTATCGAGATCGGTCCCGGTGCCGGAGTACTGACACGCGAGCTCTCTTCAAGGGCAAAAAAGGTTGTGGCAATAGAGATTGACGAAAATTTGCGCGATATACTTTCAAAAACACTTGAGGGATGCCGTAACACGGAAGTTGTGTTCGGCGATATTTTAAAAACCAACCTTCATACTTTGATATCCGATAAGCTATCGGATTGCGAAAGAATTACCGTTTGTGCAAATCTTCCTTATTATATAACTTCCCCTGTTATTATGAAATTACTTAGGGAAAATCTACCGATAGAAAGTATAACCGTTATGGTGCAAAAAGAAGCGGCGGACAGAATTTGCGCCGAAGTCGGAAGCAGAAACGCCGGTGCGGTTACGGCTGCAATTAACTATTTTGCCGAAGCTAAACCTCTTTTCTTTGTGCCAAAAGAGTCGTTTTTACCTGCGCCGAAAGTAAATTCCGAAGTAATTAATCTTAAAATCCGCCAAAATCCTCCGATTACCGTAGCTGACAAAGACTTTTTCTTTAAAACCGTTAACGCTTGTTTTCATCTGCGGCGTAAAACGGCTGTAAATTCCATATCGAGCGCACTTAATACCGACAAAGAAAAAATAGTGGCAATTTTCAAAAAAATCGGTATTCCGGAAACGGCACGCGGCGAGACCTTTAATATGGAAACATTGGCAAAATTATCTGACGAGCTTTTGCCGTTAATTTAAAATATGATATACAGCAAAAAGCAACGCAGAAAAATCCTGCGTTGCTTTTAATTTACTGCTTATATGTTTTTTTAGGCGTGATTTTATGCTTGGTACCGTCAGGTTCCACTATCCGGATACTATCAAGCTGAGAAATAAGGCTCGCCTTATACGCCTCAATATATTCACGCCTTAGCGCAAATTGCTCATTTTTCTCTTCTTCGGTAAGCCCTACACTTTTTTGCTTGCGCGCGAGCTCATTTATTCTGTCAATCTTATTCTTATCCATATTATATCTCGTTTCTGCCCTCAAGCGCGCGGGCTAATGTGTATTCATCAGCGTACTGCAGATCCGCACCTACAGGTACACCGTATGCAAGGCGGGTAACCTTTATGCCCATAGGCTTTATAAGGCGGGAAATATAGCTTGCCGTGGCTTCGCCCTCAACAGTAGGGTTAGTAGCCATTATAATTTCCTTGACCTCACCTGAAGCAAGGCGCGCCATAAGCTCTTTGATTTTAAGGTCATCCGGAGATACATTATCAAGCGGAGAAATCACGCCATGAAGCACATGATAAACCCCAAAAAACTCACGAGTGCGCTCAAAAGCCATAACATCTTTTGGGTCTTCTACAACACAAATAACGCTTTTGTCCCTGTTTTCATTCGAGCAAATAGGGCAAACATCAAGATCTGTAAGATTTTGGCATATCTTGCAAAAATGTATTTTTTCTCGGGCATTTACAAGTGCTTCGGCAAAAGCTTTTGCGCGTTCGGGCGGTTGCTCGAGTATTGAAAACGCCAACCTTTGCGCAGTCTTTTTGCCGATACCCGGCAGGCGCGAAAACTGATTTATAAGTTCGTTTAAGGATACTATATTATTTGTCATAATCACATTCCGGGAATGTTAAGTCCGCCGGTTATGGCGCCCATTTCTTCCTCAGCTGTTTTTATAGCGTTATTTACCGCTTCATTTACGGCAATTGTTATAAAATCCTCGAGCATTTCTATATCTTCGGTATCTACCGCCTCGGGATTAATCTTTATAGACTTGATCAAATGCTTACCGTCAACCGTAACGCTTACCATTCCGCCGCCGGATGTAGCAGTATACTCCCGGTTTTCAAGGTCTTCCTGCAAAACCGCCATATCCTCCTGCATTTTTTGAGCTTGTTTCAGCATCTGGTTCATATTTCCGCCGCCGGAATTTGGAATTCTAACTTTCATCTTTATACTCCTGTTTTTTTATATTGTTTTTAAACCTCAAAGCTTTTCAGCTTTTCTTCAAAAGCCGCCAGCGGGTCCGAAATTTCACTTTCCGGCACCTTTTTGCGGTATGGCCCTAAATTATACCTTTTCCCCAGCACCTCTTCGGCGGCATTTTTAATGGCCTCGCGGTACATCGGACTTGCACCGTTTACAAGGGTTTTAAATTGGGTACTCTTTGTATCTATCAAAAGCCTGCCGCCCTGTATATATGCCGCAGAGCCCTCAAGCACACCGGCTATAAGCGGACTTTTAACTCGCAGAACCTCTATAATTTCCTGCCATTTTTCCACCCTGCCGTCACCCTCTGTGATGTTTTCTTCTTGCTTATCAGGTACCTCTTGAGGCGTTTCGGGTGAAACCTCATCGGCTTTTTCAAGGCCTGTTACCGTTTTCGTCGAAGAAATATGGTTTTCTTCAGGTTCCCGGCGGTTTAAAACAGGTGCCTTTTCCTTAACTGATGCACCCTGCGCTTCGAGAGCCGCAACGCGCATTTCAAGGCTTTCTATATCGTTTCGCAGTTTTGGCGTGCAAAGGCGCAAAACCGTCATTTCCATCAGCGCTCTGCGGTTTGCCTCGGGCATCAATGCCGCGGCGTTTTGCAGAATATTCATTATTGCCAGCACCTCTTGAAGGGTGAATTTATCCGCCTGCTTCTCAAGCGCCTTCAAGTGTGCCTTTGAACAAACAATAGGTCGTTTGCCGCTTGTAACCGTCTTTATTATCATAAGATCACGAAAATGCGAAGTAAGCTCTATTAAAAGTCTGCTCATATCAACCGAAGAATTATGAAGCTTATCAAGAAGTATAAGCGCACCTTCGCTATCGCTGTTATTTATATAATCCGCCATACTTATAAGATAATCGTTTCCTGCCATTGAGCAGGCGGCGGCTACTGCTGCCTCATCTATCTCCTCACCGGAAGCGGCGCATAAATCGAGGATTGACAACGCATCTCTCATGCCTCCGTCAGCCGCGGCGGCTATAAGGGTTGCCGCATCATCTGTAAGCTTTAAATTTTCCTTACTTGCAACATATTTAAGACGCTCTGAAATAACCTCGCTATCTATCCTCCTAAAATCAAATCTCTGACAACGCGAAAGAATTGTAGCAGGCAGTTTATGCACCTCGGTAGTAGCAAGAATAAAGACTACATGCTCCGGTGGTTCTTCAAGGGTTTTAAGCAGAGCGTTAAAAGCACCGGATGAGAGCATATGCACCTCGTCTATTATATAAACGCGATACTTTGCCATAGCAGGCGAAAACACCACCTGCTCGCGAAGCTCACGGATGCTATCAACACCATTATTTGAGGCGGCATCTATCTCAACAATATCGGTAGCCTCGCCAGATAAAATCATACGGCACATATCGCATTCGCCGCAAGGGTTGCCGCCTTGAGGATTTTTGCAATTTACTGCTCTTGAGAGTATTTTGGCGCAGGTAGTCTTACCGGTACCGCGAGTACCGGTAAAGAGATAAGCGTGGCCTATTTTATCGCTTTCGACCTCGCTTTTTAAAATTTTGGTTATATGCTCTTGACCGCAAACATCCGAAAAAGTTTTAGGTCTATACTTCCTGTATAACGCCTGATAAGCCAAAAATATCCCCCTCATTTAAAATATGTACGCATCGGCGCACGAACGAGCCGATTTGCTGCGCGCACGGCGCGATACGCTTAATGCTGCTCGGTTCCCCGCCTGACATGGTTCACGCTCTGCCACCGCACAGGACCCGCCCGTTCGCACGCTGATGCGTACATCCTTACTTAGTGATTATAATATATTTTTTCATCTTTTACAATAGAAAAATTATAAATATTGAAAAATCAGTATAATAGTGTTATAATTTTCTTCAGAATATGGTTTTTATTGATATTAATACAAGAGGATAATCAGATGCAAGCTGAAAAATGGGATATACTTAATGAGAACGGATTGCCTACCGGAAGAACTACGCTTCGCGGCAATTATGTGTTTAAAAAAGGCGAATACCATTTGGTAGTCCATATATGGATAATGTCTGAAGATGGGATGATTCTAATCCAGCGCCGGAGTGAAGAAAAAAAGCTTATGCCCGGTGAATGGGCGGCAACGGGCGGCGCTGCCAAAACCGGTGAAGATTCTTTTACCGCCGCCGCGCGGGAGCTTTATGAAGAATTAGGAATTAAGTCTGACCGTGAAAGCCTTAAATTTGTCACTCGCTTAAAGCGCAGAAACTCCTTTCTCGATATATGGGCTATCAAAACCTATGTTCCCGAAAACAATTTAAAGCTGCAAAAAAGCGAAGTTGCAGATGCAAAATGGGTAAGCAAAGAAACCCTTGAAGAAATGATTAAAAACGGTAATTATCACAATTACGGAAGCAACTACTTTTCGGTAGTTATGGAAAAAATAGTAACCGGCAGAGGTAAATAAGATGAATACAGAAAATAAACACTTATCCTGCGGCGTTTGCCACGCGTATTTATTTGATGATGACGATGTGGTTTACTGCCCCGTTTGCGGCGCGCCGCATCATAGAGATTGTTACAAAAGCATAGGTCACTGTGCTTTTGAGGATGCACACGGAACAGAAAACGAATACAAAAAGCCTACTTTTGTTGACGAGCGGAAGAACGAAGAAAAAAAAGAGTCTACGCTTACAATATGCGAAATCTGCGGCGCTGAATATCCGGCGGAAAATTCTAATTGTCCTAAATGCTCGGCGCCTAATTTTAAATCGGTATCGGGCGGATTTGCCGAGTTTGATTTTTTAGGCGGTATTCCGGCGGGTACGGATTTAGGCGGCGGCGTTAAAGCCGAAGAGGCAAGGCGTTTCGTTTTTACAAACACGAGGCGTTATATTCCCCGTTTTGCCGAAATCAAACTCGGCAAAAAAGCCGGATGGAACTGGTTTTCTTTCCTTTTCCCCTGCGCTTGGTTTTTATCGCGTAAAATGTATAAGGCGGGCATTATAACCGGAATTTTATATATTTGTTTTTCTATGTTTATGATACCCTTTCAAATCTCTTTATCTCATTATGATATTGCATCTTTAAGCGGTTATAACGAGCTTTTTTCGACAATTCTCGACAACGCCTCAAAGACCGGATTTTCAGTATTGTTGCTTTTTGCCTCAGGTGTGATTTTGCAGCTGATACTGCGCTTTGTCTGCGCAATTTTAGGTGATAAAATTTACCGCGACCATGTCATAGATACAATAGGCCGTATAAAAAGCGAAAGTGATGATGTGGATAGTGACTATCGCAAACTCGGCGGAACAAATATTATTTTACTTCTCATAGGCTTTTTTGCTGTACAATATATACCTAATATCATAGCTTCATTTCTTATCTGAAAGGACGATTATCAATGCAAAAAAACATTTGCCCTGAATGTAAAACAGAAAATGAGCCGGAGTACCGGTACTGTAAAAACTGCGGAGCACCGATTATAGCACCTCAGAATACCGCCACAGAGCATAGCGGCCCTGCTCCCGAGTATTCCGCACCCGTGCAGGGAAACAGTCCGGTCGGCACTATAGACGGTGTACCTATTCCGAAGGTTATCACATTTGTCGGCAAAAACGCTCATAAAATAGTGCCTAAATTTGTAAAACTACAAGAGAGAAACACAAAGGTTGAATGGTGTTGGCCGCCCTTTTTGTGGGGTTTTTTCTTGGGGCCTATCGGCGTAGCAATATGGTTCTTTTACAGGAAGATGTATAAGCACGCCTTTATTTTTTCCGCTATTAACATAATATTAAACTATATATCATTTTTTGCAAAAACAATTTTAGGTATAGAAAACGATTCACTTGCCGGCATTGAAAATTATTTTGATTCTTTTATAGATACCGGAAGGTTTAATTTGCAGGGATTTTTATCTGCAGTAGGAGACAGGAATGCTATTTTAAGCAACCTGATTTCTTCATTCCAAAATGTAGTAACATTTGCTTGCGCTATTATTGCAGGTCTTTTAGGTATTTACATCTATAAAAAGCATACGGTTAAGAAAATAATCTGCTATACACCTGTATCAAACGATCCTAACTATATAAATGTCGGTCTGGCTACTGCAGGAGGCACATCCGTGGGTGCTGCGATACTCGCGGCTTTTGTAGTATCCTTAATATCAATTATACCGGAATTTGTTGTAATGACTATCAGATTTATGGGGGCTATGTACGGTTTATGATTATTAAAAAAGCCATTATTCCAGCCGCCGGACTTGGAACCCGCGTTCTACCGGCATCAAAAGCAGTCCCGAAAGAAATGTTGCCGATTGTTGATAAGCCGGCTATACAGTATATCGTCGAGGAGGCTGTAGCTTCCGGAATTACCGATATTCTGATTATTACAAACAGAGGGAAAGGCGTAATAGAGGATCATTTTGACCATTCCTTAGAGCTTGAAAGCATGATGCATAAGCGCGGAAATTTTGATATGCTTGCCGATCTTCAGGCGGTAGCAAAGCTTGCTAATATTTACTTTGTGCGTCAAAAGGAAACTAAAGGACTCGGCGATGCGGTTCTTAAAGCCGAAAGCTTTGTAGGCGATGAGCCGTTTGCCGTTCTTTACGGTGACGATGTAATCATTGGCGAGCCTCCTGCGACAAAAGAGCTTTGCGAAGCTTACGAAAAGTATGGCAAATGTGTTGTAGGTATAAAGGAAGTACCGGACGAATTGCTTATAAAATACAGTTCACTTAAGGTATCACCTATGGAGGACAGGATTTTCGATGTCTCCGATATGATAGAAAAGCCGGCTATCGGCAACAAATTTTCTAACTATTCTGTGCTCGGACGCTGTGTTTTAACCTCTGAAATTTTTGATATTCTGCGAAACACAACCCTCGGCGTTGGTAATGAGCTTCAGCTGACAGACGCTATGAAAACCCTCGCCCGGCGTGACGGTATGATAGGTGTTGACTTTAAAGCCACCCGCTATGATATGGGTAATAAGTTCGGAATGCTTAAAGCTAATGTAGAAGTTGCCCTGACTCACAAGGAAATAGGCGAACAGACTCGCGAATATATTAAGGAACTGGCAAAAACACTGTGAAATATACTACCCTTTATTTTGATCTCGATAATACTCTTCTTGATTTCTCCGCCGCACAGGCTAATGCGATAAAAGAGCTTTTACCGCTTTACGGAATTGAGGCAAAACCCGAATATATATCTATCTATTCCGATTCAAATCTTATGTATTGGGAACTTTTTGAACGCGGAGAAATAGAGCGTGAAGAAATATTTGAAGGCAGATTTAAGGAGTTTGTCAAACGAACCGGCATAAAGGCAGACACAGCAAAAATGTCGAAAGACTATTTTTATTTGCTGGCTAACGGACACGATGTTTTGCCCGGCGCTATCGAAGTTTTGGAATATGTTAAACACAAAGGCTATATAATTTGCGCTACTACAAACGGTATAGCCCTAACGCAGCACAAACGGCTTAAAGATTCCGGTTTGAAAAAATATTTTGACTATATTTTTATTTCCGAGGAAACCGGTTATCAAAAACCGCAAAAGGAATATTTTGATTATGTAATCGATAATACCCCGGAAAAGGACCGCTCTAAAATACTGATAATCGGCGATAGCCTTACTTCGGATATTTCGGGAGGTATCAATTCCGGAATAGATACCTGCTGGCATAACCGTAAAGGCTCAAAATCCGATATTTCCGTGACCTATGAAATAGGTAATATAAAAGACCTAATGAGCATATTATAAAAAGATAAAAAAAGTTCTTGCAAAAGTGGGCGTCTTGTGATATAATCGTAAGGCACCATAAAAACGCATATATCGCGGGGTGGAGCAGTTGGTAGCTCGTCGGGCTCATAACCCGAAGGTCGTTGGTTCAAATCCTTCCCCCGCAACCATATCGAGTATCTATAACGGACTTGAGTTGTAGATACTCGATTATTTTTTGTTTTAATTTTTTATGTACCGGAGCAGGTTCTGATGAGCCTGCTCCTTTTGCATTATGCCGAAGCAATTTGCGGAACATATTCAACTGCCACGCCTCTGCGGGTATCGCTCTTTATATTGTGCATTTGATGAGAAAAATCCGGTATCTCAATATACCCGACAAATCGGTAATATATTGCTATTCTTTGAGTTCGGTTTTTACCTGTGCCTTCCGTTTCAAACACATCAATATGGTCGATCAATTCCTGCAAAAGCGGACGAGTCAGCACCTGAATATCAAGAAATCTGCGGACAGCATTTACAAACGATTGCTGACCGATTTTGAGC
>CACXEV010000095.1 GCA_902766755.1 Oscillospiraceae bacterium
CGGAGCGAGCCCTGTGGGATTTTACGGAGTATTATCGTTATAAGCAAGGTGCTGAGCCGATACTTGATGTATCATTCCATTTAAGGCGAGGCTACGGTCTTATAAGGGGTAAATGGTGTTGGCGAAATCCTGAACTGTTTGATCAATTCAATATTCCTATGGACTTTTCTAAGCGCGGCTATATGGATAAAGATGAATGCATAGGTTATGTTGAACGCGAAAATGCATCAAATGCCGAATTCGATAAAACCGTTATGCATAAAGGCAACATATTTCTGGCATTTCTTGTGCAAGCAAAGAGGAGAATACCTGTAAACGTAAGGATAGGGCTTTCAAAGATAAAACGATTTCTTATGAAAGTATTACACATAAAAGGAGACACCAAATGACAATTTCTGTTATAGTTCCGGTCTATAATACTGAAAATTATCTGCCAAAGTGCATAAATAGTATTCTTTCCCAAACGCATAAAGATTTACAGGTTATACTTATAGATGACGGTTCAACAGATAAATCGGGTGAAATTCTCGATGCATATCAAAAAACGGACAGCCGTATAATCGTAAAACACATAGAGAATTCAGGTGTATCGAAAGCCAGAAATTTAGGCTTAAGTATTGCAACAGGTGATTATATTGCTTTTGTTGACAGTGATGATACTATAAAACCTGATATGTATGAATCTCTTCTAAAAATTGCAGAAGAATATAATGCTGAAATAGTTACTTCGGATTTCCTTTTTAACGGAAGCTCTATTAAAAACTCTTTGGATGAAAACACATTTTATGATGAAGAACAAATAAAAGAAAAGGTTTTACCGCAATTTTCTTATAATAATTCAATAGGTGTATTTGCATTTACTAACAAAATATTTTCAAGAACCTTAATTATAAATAACAACATTTTATTCTATGAAGGCTTCTCCTACCAAGAAGATCTTATGTTTATGATAAATATTTACGGAAATGCTAAATCATTATATTATCTCCCAAAAGCGTTTTATGAGTATGTACCATTGCCGACAGGCCTTTATAGTTCATATAGAAGTAACAGTGGCGAAAAATTTATTGAAGCAAGAAAGCGTATGCTTTCACTAATAAAAAAATACGATATTAAAAATATAGATTATAACAGCTTTAACATTTCTTTTCTATACAACATTTCCTTCTTCGTCTACAGAACAAACAACATCGTTAAAGATAGAAAACAATTAAATACTATTATCGAAGCAATACTAAGGAACAAAACAGTTATTGATTGTTGTAAAGAATTATCGCAGACAGCAACAAGTTTCGACCGACGCATAGCAACAGCAATATCCAAAGGCAATATAAAAATTGCTGTGCTTCTAATTCAATTTGTACACTCAGGCAAAGCGAAAAAACTTCAAAAAATGATAGCAAGAATAAATGGAAACAGGTGAAATAATGAACATACTAATCACCGGCGCAAACGGATTTTTAGGCAAAAACTTGATAGAAAGGCTTGTAAAACTGCCTGATGTAAATATATTTCATTACGATCAAGGGACAAGTACACTTCTTCTTGAAAAGAACCTCAAAGAATGCAATTTTGTTTTCCACTTTGCCGCCGTACACAGGCCAAAAGACAATGAGGATTTTTACCGCATCAACGACGATTTTTTTGAGTGGATACTAAAAAAGCTCGAAGAATTTGGCAATAATTGCCCAGTGCTTTTGACCTCATCCATTCAAGCGACCGATAATAACGATTACGGCAGAAGCAAAATAATAGCTGAAAATCTTTTGAAAACACATGCTCAAAATATGAATTCAAAAGCTATTATCTACCGGCTAAATAATGTCTTCGGAAAGTGGGCAACGCCTCATCATCATTCTGTTGTTGCTACATTTTGTTATAACATAAACCGTGATGAGCCTATTGTTATAAGCAACCGTAATATAACAATGCGGTTTTACTATATAGATGATGTTATAGATAGTTTTATATTACAGTTAAATGGTAAAGTCACTCCGAACAGTGACGGGATTTTCAGGCTCAAGGATGAGCAGATAATAAGTATTACACTTGGAGAGCTTTCGGATACTTTTTATCGTTTCCGAAACCTTCAGAAAATTGGTCAAACGCCAGAATTCGTTAATGAAACAGAAAAAAGACTTTGGGAGACTTATATAAGTTATGAAAAATGATGCTATGAATATTTGTATGATTACAGATAACAACTACACTATATATACAGGAATAGCACTTACATCTCTAAAAAAATGCAAAAAAGCCACATCATCTTATAACATATATATTCTTACCGATTATATTGAGGATGAAAATAAAAACCGCCTGCTTTCTTTGAAAGACAGCACTTTTAATATTGAAATAATAACTGTTCGAGGATATGAAAAGTATCAACAACAATTGGAGATAAAAACCATTTCAGCGCGACCAATCTCTCTATACAAATTCAAAATACCGGAAATACTGGATTTTTTAGATACTGTACTATACATAGACGGCGATATTTTGTTTATGAAGGATATCGACGAAATATTTTCCACTGTACTTGGGGAATACTACGCTGCTGTCACTCCGGAAAATATAATCAGCAAAAAACCTCCTATTAGCTCCACACGCATAGGAAATGATCATTTAATATACTTCAATTCAGGGCTTATGCTTATGAACCTTGATAAGATGCGGAACGATAAAATACCAGAAAAGTTACTTTATTACAGAACTCATGGCAAAAACTTCTTAATGGATCAGGATGCATTTAATTCAATAATTGGTAACAATGTAATATGTTTATCACCAATACACTTCACCTCGTATTATGAGCTTTCAAGTCGTGAAAATTTAAAAAAATACGGTTTCAATAGCAAAAGTAAAATCATTAAAAACTCTTTCATTTTACATCTTGCAACAAAAAATAAACCCTGGGTTAAAAAACAGCCATGGATTACAAGATACTATCTAAAATTTCATAAAGAATCCCCGTTCAAAGATGTTCCTATAACACCTTATACTTATACAAATCAGTTATATAACCGGATTTATGACACACTTGAAGATACATTTGTTTTCAACATAATGAAAAAGGCAGTAGGTGCTTTTAGAAAGAAAAAACCAAACAAATAAAACATCTTGAATTATTAAAACTTTTTGGGAGACATATATAAGCTATGCAGAAAAATCCTAAAATCAGTGTAATCGTTCCGATATATAATGCGGAAAAATTTATTGACTGCTGTATGAAGTCAATTTATGCACAAACATTTACAGATTATGAAATAATACTTGTCAATGACGGTTCAAATGACAACAGTGCCGAAATATGCCGTGGTTATGCCGAAAAAGATAGCCGTGTAACATTTATAAACAAGGAAAACGGCGGCGCCGGAAGCGCAAGAAATGCGGGAATTGAGGTTGCAAACGGTGATTATCTTGCCTTTCCTGATGTGGATGACTGGTTTGAACCGGAAATGTACAAAGAGCTTTATGATATTGCTATAAGTGGAAACTACGATATGGTTTTCAGTGGAGCAAATTATTATTCAAAAGACAAAAACGGTAATCTGCAACACACTAATAGTGTTAATTGCAAAAAAATTTCTTTTTCTAATGCGGAAGAGTGCCGTAAAAATGTTATGACCTTCTTCCCCACCTCTACGATTTTTGATGTGCCCTGGAATAAGCTTTATAAAAGGTCTGTTGCTATTGAAAAAAATGTTCGTTTTTCTGATACAAGGCGCTGTCAGGATGCAATGTTTAATATAGATTTTTATGATGCTTCCTATTCTGTAGCAGGAACTGACAAAGCTTATTACAATTATATTGAAAATGATACTTCAGGTTTTCAACGCAAATTCCCAAAAAATTATATTGATATAAATGTGGCTTATTTCGGCAAGCTCATATCAATACTCTCTTCTTGGGGAATATACGAATGCGATATAAAAAGGCATTATGATACATCCTTTGCCCTTGCCGTTTATGAAACAATGTGTATGTTTAAAAATCCTGTTTGGAATATGAACAAACAAGAGCAAAAGGAATATATTATCGGCATTATGAAAAGAAAAGACATAAAAGAGTTATTAAGGAACGCTGATATTCGCGAGGATGCAAAAGAGCAATACAGGATAATTACTGACGGTGATTATAAAGCATTTATGCGCCGCTACCGTTTAGAAAAATCCAAAGATAAAATCAGAAGCAACAGTATTTTAATCGGAATTTACAGAAAGCTGAAAGGAAACTGATGAAAAAAGTTTTATTTGTACTACCTTGGCTTGCACTTGGCGGACTTGAGAGGATGCAGGTGACTATCGCAAACGCATTGGTTATGCGAGGATATGATGTTACTGTGTTGGTGCTTGAAGACAGGCTTGACCTTAAAGATGAGTTAGACGAGCGCGTTCATTTAATATATAAGCCGTATAAACCTCACAGAATTATGAATCATATTCCATATATCCGACACAAATTCTATGATGACGGTATGTGGGAAACAAGAGCAAGTGCTGAAAAGCTTTATAATTATTATATTGGCAAAGAAAAGTACGATGTTGAAGTCGGCTTTTTCAGAGGTCTTTCGGTTAAAATTGTTAGTGGCTCGACCAATAAAAGCTCAAGAAAAATCGCATGGGTTCATAGCGATTTCAAGCACTGTAAAGGGATTACAAACAACTTCAAATCTCTTGAAGATACACAGAATGCCTATTCGAGGTACGATAAGATAGTATGCGTTTCCAAACAAGCTGAAGAGAGTTTCAATCAAATTATCGGACTTTGCAATAAAACTACGGTAATTTATAATATGCTCCCAACAGATAGAATTTTAAAAGCCGCTAATGAATCCATTGATATAAAAAAACAAAAATTCACGATTCTTTCGGTTGGTCACTTGATAGATGTCAAAGGATACGATCGGCTTCTTGAAGCTGTAAAGAGGCTTATTGATGACGGCTTCGATTTTGACTTATGGCTTGTAGGTTACGGAGATGACGAACACAAGCTCAAAAAATATGCTAAAGAAAATGCACTTAATAATGTAAATTTTTTAGGGTTTCAAAAAAATCCTTATAAGTATATGAAAAATGCAGACCTTTATGTTTGTTCTTCACGCTATGAGGGCTTTAACCTAACGGTTGCCGAAGCGCTGTTTTTAGAAAAACCTGTAATAAGCACAAATTGTACAGGTCCGCGTGAAATTTTGGAAGACGGTAAATACGGTATGCTCGTTGACAATAGCACCGAAGGGTTGTATAATGGAATACGGCAGTTTTTGAGTAACGATACCGTGATTAAAGACTATCGCCAAAAGGCAAAAGAGAGGAAAAATTTTTTCAACAAAGATATAATCATCACAAAAATTAAAGAATTGTTTTAAGGAGGATTCAGCGTGACGATAATAAGCGTAATAGTTCCGATATATAATGCTGAAAAAAAGCTGACGCGCTGCATACAATCTATACTAAACCAAACAATTAGTGACTTTGAACTTATCCTTGTAGATGATGGTTCGCCCGATAATTGCGGCGCCATTTGTGATGAATACGCCGAAAAAGACAGACGCATTGTGGTTATTCATCAAAAAAATTCCGGTGCTTCTGCCGCGAGAAATGCGGGAATTGCCGCGGCGCATGGTAAATACATAGGATTTATTGACAGCGATGATTATATTTCTGATAATTATTTTGAATGTCTTGTAAATACTGCAATTGAAAAAGAAACTGATATCGTTATGTGTAATTATACTCTTGTTGATAAAAATGGCAATATGGTAAATATGTTCCATGGTTTTATTACGGGCACCGTATTTAGTCGTGATCAAATTGAAAACACTTTATATAAAAATATATTCAACAATGAAAATACCGTAGGATACTTTTCACTTTGTAATAAAATTTTCAAAAAGGATTTTATCAAAAAAAATGATATAATTATAAATGAAAATATGTTTTTCGGCGAAGATATGTTGTTTATAATGGATTGCTTGCAGTTTTGTGAAAGCATAGCATTTATTGAAAATGCCGGTTATAACTATGAAATGACTGAAGACGGACTTTTCAGTAAATATAGGCGATCGTTTATAAATGATATTTCTATTTGTTATAACAGACTAATTGATCAAACGGCTCCAAAAGGATACAACCAAAAAGACTTAGTTCCTATAAGTATTAAGTATTGGAACTATATTAACAGACAAATTACAGCTATTGCAAAAAACGAAAGTCAAATCTTTAATATAATACTTTGCACCTTACACAATCAGACTGTCAAAAAAATTTTTTCGGTTATTGCAAGTATTTCAAGTGAAAAAGCAAAATTTTTAGGTATAATGCAAAACGAATTGAAACCTGCAAAACTGTTGAAAAATAATCATCATATTCTTGCGGCAATAGTAGCCGATTACCAGTTTAATTCTAAATTTTGGTTAAGGAGAATACGCCATTGATTGGAACTCTCGTTTTTGATATTATAAAGCAAAAGAACATCAAAAAAATCAAATCTGCATTATTAAGTGCAAAAAGCAAAAGCCTATTTTGCATAAGTCATAAATCAAAGGTTTTAATTGATAAAAGCGCCGAAGTAAATATCAAAGATGGCTTTTTCTTTAATACACCATGGAGCGGAAGACAAAATCAACCTGCCTCCCTTTCGTTAGGAAAGAATTCCGAGTTAAATATAGGATATTTCAGGACATACTCAGGAACACATATTTCTGTAGCCCCTAATGCAAAACTGTCGCTTGGCAGTGGATTTTTAAATAACAATTCTAAGATCAATTGCTTTAACGAAATCACAATAGGTGAGGATGTAAAAATATCAGAAGATGTAATTATAAGAGATTCTGATAATCATACTGTTATAAGAAAAGGTTATAAAATGTCTGCACCAATTCACATAGGAAATCATGTGTGGGTTGGCGTTCGTGCTATAATACTTAAAGGTGTTACAATAGGTGACGGGGCAATTATTGCGGCCGGATCTGTTGTAACAAGGGATGTTCCGGCTAACACTCTCGTCGGCGGAGTGCCTGCTAAAATAATTAAAGATAACATAAGTTGGGAGTAAAATATGCAAAAACAATGGACGGCGGTAATACGCCCAAAAAACAGTCTTTTAGACTTAAAGCTTAAAGAAGTATGGAAATACAGAGACCTCATAAGGCTTTTTGTAGCAAGAGATTTTAAAACAAAGTATAAGCAAACTGTATTAGGTCCTTTGTGGTTTATTATTCAACCGCTTTTCACAACAGTTATCTATAACTTTGTTTTCGGAAATATTGCAGGACTTTCTACTGACGGTATGCCGGGATTTCTTTTCTATATGGCAGGTAATGTGCCATGGCTTTATTTTTCCACCTGCATTACTAATACTTCAAACACATTTGTAAGCAATGCCGGCGTTTTCGGCAAGGTTTATTTCCCACGGCTTACCACACCTATTTCAACTGTAATAACGGCAATTATAAACTTTCTTATCCAGTTTGCTATGTTCCTTATTTTCTGGGTGTATTTTCTTTTTAAAGGCGCACCTATACATATTAATTGGATCGCAGCTCTTACTCCCGTTTTCGTAATTCAAATGGCAATACTCGGTATGGGATTTGGTATAATCATTTCTTCTCTTACCACAAAATACCGCGATCTGCAAGTGCTTGTAAGCTTTGGCGTATCCCTTTGGATGTATGCGACTCCGGTTATATATGCATCCTCTTCCCTCTCGCCTAAGATGTATAATCTTCTTATGCTTAACCCTATGTCGCCGATAATAGAAATGATGCGTTATGGTTGGCTCGGCTCAGGCAAGATTTCTTTCCTCTTTTGGGGCATAAGCTGGATAACAACCTTAATCGTTCTGTTCTTAGGCATAATCATATTTAACAGAGTTGAAAAAACCTTTATGGATACCGTGTGATAGCGAGGTTATTATGGAAAACGAAAAAGATATTGCAATCAGAATAAAGGATTTAAAAAAGCAATACCGCCTCGGCGTTATCGGCGGCGGTACGCTTCAAGGCGATATTCAAAGCTGGTGGGCTCGCGTTCGCGGCAAGGATGATCCTAATCTTAAAATCGGAAAAAAGGTTTATGGCAAAAACGAAACCTTTATGGCGCTTGACGGCATTGATCTGACCGTTTATAAAGGTGAGCGTTTAGGTATTATAGGTCATAACGGAGCCGGAAAATCTACACTTTTAAAGCTCTTATCCCGTGTTACCGCGCCTACAGAGGGCGAGATTTGCATTGATGGCAGAATTTCATCAATGCTTGAAGTCGGCACCGGATTTAACGGTGAACTTACAGGACGCGAGAATATATACTTAAACGGTGCAATACTTGGTATGACTACCGCCGAGGTTGATTCTAAAATAGAACAGATAATAGAATTTTCAGAATGCCGCCAGTTTATTGACACACCGGTAAAACGCTATTCAAGCGGAATGTATGTTAAGCTTGCATTTGCGGTAGCCGCACATCTTGACAGTGAAATTCTTGTTATGGATGAGGTCTTGGCAGTTGGTGATATGGCGTTTCAACAGAAATGTCTTAGTAAAATGAGCGATGTATCCACAACAGAAGGAAGAACAGTATTATATGTTTCTCATAATATGAATACCATTCGTCAACTTTGTGACAGATGTATAGTACTCGACCACGGTAAGATAATATTCAACGGAGATGTTGAAGAGGCAATTGATATATATTTGGGAATGGTAAAAGCCTCGCAAAAAATCATAAGTTTAGAATCTAGTAATCGTTCAAAGCGGTGTTTGGATGGTATTAAAATTAAATCTTTAGAAATTCAAGGGCATGACGATTGGCGTATATCTGTCGGTAGTAAATTAAAATTTGTACTAACCATTAAGGCAACTAAGGACCTTTCCGGTATAGGATTTCGAATGCGGTTAGCGTGTGCAGATGACACTTCGGTTTCTGTTTTACTAGCGAGAAAATTGATAGATTGTTCTGCCGGAGACGAGATTTCAATACCGTTAGAAGCTGATATTTCTCAAATTGTGCCGGGTATGTATTATTTAACACCTTCACTCTATGTGGTAAATGATTTTGGTGGTCATTCTTTTTTTGATCATATAAACCATGCTGTTTCTATTCAAGTCGAGAATGTTTTGGGCTTTAACGAAAATATGGAATGGAATGCTCGTTATTGGGGAAATGTTAAGCTTCCGGAAATTGTAGATCTGCGCAAAGAAGCAAATTGAATTTTAAGAAAGTAAACTAATTAGAATATGATGACTAAATTGATTAATTACTTTGTTTTTATATGTCGAGTAACAAGAAAATGTGTGGTTTTTTTGTTGCAAAGAGCATTTGCATTTTTGATATTCCTAAAATGCTTTATTATGCTTAAAGCGCCTAACTACTATATATCTTCAGATAACAATTTAAGTCATTTTTATCCAGATGTGGGCAAATTAAGTGATAAGATCGGATACAACTATTGTAATACTACTGTCGACCTGTCAATTATTGTCCCTATGTATAATTCGGAGAAATATATAGAAGAATGCTTAAATTCAATAGTCTTACAAAAAACAAAATATAAGTATGAAATAGTTTTAATTGATGACGGATCTACCGATAATACATCATCAAAAATTACTCTCTATCTTAATAACCCAAATATAAAACTTATAAAGCAAGAGAACTCAGGTCAATCTATTGCTAGAAATCGGGCATTAACTGTATCATCAGGTAATTTTATAATGTTTGTTGACAGCGATGACATACTTCTGCAAGGTGCAATTCAGAATTTGATGGATGCTGCAATAAATAACAATGCAGATATAGCAGAAGGGAATTTTGTGCGGTTTTACGACAAGATAACTGATGAAATGATTTCTGATTCAACGGAAAAATCACATATTGAATCTTACAATAAAAACACGAGATTTGTTTTAAAGTCTTTAGGTTATTCTTGGGCTAAAGTATATAATAGGCACCTTTTTGAAACTTTAAGATTTCCGGAAGGATATATTTTTGAAGATGTTATTACAAAGTTCATTTTGAGACGCAAAGCTAACACTGTTACATATACAGGCATACCTGTCTATGGATACCGATATAACAGTACCTCATCATCTCACGGCAACGCTTCGCTTAAAACGCTTGATTCCGTTTGGGTTTATCCGAAAATTATAGAGTTATGCAAGCAAGAAAATGTACCCTTTGATGATGTATTTTATTTGCTTTCTCTAAACCATATTGGATTGCTAAACTATATAACCTCAAAAAATCACAGCGAGCAAATACAGATGGCAGTATTTAATGAAATGAACAAACAGCTTAAATCAATACAATTCTGTCAAGCAAAAAAAATGCCTGTTTCATTCAAACTTCTTGAAAAATCCATTTTAAGTGGTGATTTTAAAGTATGGAAATGTATTTGTGCCACAATTATTAAATATGGACTTGCCAAAAAATGGCGAGAGATAAATTGAGGGATTTAAATGAAATACATAATGTTTGAGCATGCCGGAAGTGGAAATCACGGTTGCGAAGCAATAGTTAGATCTACAGTTGCTATGCTCGGTGATGAAAATAAGTATTTTTTACAAACCTTAATTCCTGATGAGGATATAAAGTTTGGCGTTAACAAACTTGCAGATCTTATAGAATCAAAAGATACTATTGTACCGTCAAATTCTATGAGAGGGATTTACATGAGATTGAAAACCCGAATAAATCCTTCAATATCTTTTGACACTCGCGAAAGTATTTATAGACATAAAAATCTGATTAAAAAAAATGCAGTTGCTATGTCCATAGGCGGCGATAATTATTGCTATACCGGTATCGTTCATTCAATTCGTGATAAATTGAATGCTTTTTCTGCCTCAAACATTCCTACTGTATTATGGGGTTGTTCAGTTGATGAAGAACATTTGAACAATGAGGTAGTAAGAGATCTCAACAAATACAAATTGATAACCGTACGCGAATCAATATCTTCAGGTATTTTGCAGAATATTGGAATAACAGATTCTGTTGTCCAGTGTAGCGATCCTGCTTTTACTCTGCCCATTCGGCTTGTTTCTTGGAATGAACCAATACTTACCAATAACAACATTATTGGTATAAACGTAAGCGATTTTATGAAATACTATAACGCTTATCCCAATGCAACTTATAGGAATTTTAATAATTTGATTGAATACTTATTAAACAATACAGACTATTATATTGTACTCATTCCCCATGTAAGACAAAAAGGTAACGATGATTTAGTTCCAAGCTTGGAATTGGCAAATGAATTAAAAAATGAGCGCATACTTGTGGCTGATGAAGATTTTAACTGTATGGAGCTTAAATACATTATTTCAAAATGCAAAATGTTTATTGGTTGCAGAACGCATTCAACTATTGCGGCATATTCAACTTGCGTGCCGACATTGGTTGTAGGTTATTCAACAAAAGCAAAAGGTATTGCAAAAGATATCTTCGGCGATTATAATGATTTATTAGTAGATGTAAGGGATTTTAAAACAGACAATGATCTGCTTAATAAATTTTTGTGCTTTAATGAAAGAACAGATGAGTTAAAAGACCAATTGGAAAGAATTATGCCGGAATATATCAAACGCGCATATCTTGCCAAGGAAGCATTATTAAAGATTATATAGCTTTTAACATTGGAGGATAAATATGTCAGCATTTAAAGACGCAACACTTATGATTACCGGCGGTACCGGTTCATTCGGCAACACGGTGCTCAAACACTTTTTAGACAGCGATATCGGAGAAATCCGCATTTTCTCGCGTGATGAGAAAAAGCAGGATGATATGCGTCACGAGCTTCAGGCAAAGCACCCTGACACCGCTAAAAAGGTTAAATTTTTCGTAGGAGATGTAAGAGACCCGAGGTCTATTGCCGACGCTATGCCCGGCGTTGATTACATATTCCATGCGGCGGCGCTTAAACAAGTACCTTCCTGCGAGTTTTTTCCGATGCAGGCGGTAAAAACAAATGTTGAGGGGACGGACAACCTATTGCACGCGGCAATAAGCGAGGGTGTTAAGCGCGTTGTTTGCCTATCAACAGACAAAGCGGCATACCCTATAAACGCTATGGGTATCAGTAAAGCTATGATGGAACATGTTATTTTTGCTAATGCCAGAGTGGCAGCCGAGCGCGGCGGCACAGTTATCTGCTGCACGCGTTACGGAAATGTTATGTGTTCCCGCGGTTCGGTTATTCCGCTTTTTATTGACCAGATAAAGGCAGGAAATCCGATAACAATTACTAACCCTGCTATGACGAGATTTCTTATGAACCTTGACGAAGCGGTTGACCTTGTTAAGTTTGCTTTCGAGCACGCAAATCCGGGCGACTTATTTATACAAAAGGCGGACGCTTCTACAATAGGTGATTTAGCAAAAGCGGTACAAAAATTATTTGGTGATACCGGCACTAACATCATAGGCACACGCCACGGTGAAAAGCTTTATGAAACGCTTATGACAAGGGAAGAAAAACTTCGTGCGGAAGATATGGGAGATTACTTCCGCGTTGCGGCTGACAGCCGTGACCTTAACTATGATAAATTCGTTGTAAACGGTCAGGTTCAAACGGAATCGGATGAAGCATATACAAGCCATAACACAAAGCTTTTGGATGTTGACGGCACGGTTAAAAAGATACTTACAACCGATTATGTAAAGGAACAGCTTGAAAACAAATGATATATGTTTTTTAACAGACTGAGCAGTCGCCGTGAGGCGGCTGCTTTAGTTTATAATATGCGATAAATTTTAAAAAACAAATTGGGAATACTTAATCTAAAAACCGATAATAATTTTAATAAAGACCGCAAATTTAAGTTTTGTCGAATTTTGGATGATTTTATCTTTTCTTGACAAATAATTGTGAAATAAATATAATATTTACATAAGATAAAATATAATATTACACGGTGTTTTAGGGGGAATTTTTCCTTTGAATAAAGAAAAAAACGAAACAGATATATTATCTGTTTTTTTTAGTGATGAAACAGAGCTTTTCAGAACGCCTGCCGAGCCTGAGATGGGCGATAAGGTACGGGTTAGAATACGGGTGCCGAGGTGCGAGGAAAAGATATCGGTTTTCCTTTATGTAAACGGCAATTCCGCCACCGAGGCGAAGAAAGCTGAAAAGAGTGAAAACTACGATATTTACGAGGCAAAATTCATTTGTGAAAGCGGCACTAATTTATATCACTTTGAAATATGCCTTAACGGCGAAACATACTTATATAATAAGGCAGGGCTTTTAAAAAAGCAGGAAAATGAAAGAATTGACAGCTCCTTTGAGTTTCGCTTTACTTCGGGTTTTCATATTCCCTTGTGGGCGCAGGGAGCGGTGCAGTATCAGATTTTTCCCGACCGTTTTTTTAACGGCGACCCCTCAAATGATGTTGAGGACAGTGAGTATTCCTACAACCACCGCCACATAAAAAGTATAAAGGATTGGAACTATCCGCCGGAAATTGACGATTACCGCAACTTTTACGGCGGTGATATTTCGGGGATAATAAAAAAACTCGATTATCTTGAAGATTTAGGTGTGGAGGTAATTTACTTAAATCCTATCTTTTTATCCCCTTCAAGCCATAAATACGATACGCAGGATTATGAGCATATTGACCCGCATTTCGGCGTTATTGAAGATGATGCAGACCTTCCCTTAAAGGACTGGGAACATCATAACGGGTATGCGAGAAGATATATAAAGCGCACTTTATCCAAAAACAATTTAGAAAAATCAGACGCCCTCTTTGCGCGCCTTTGCGGTGAGCTTCACAAAAGGGGTATGAAAATAATCTTAGACGGCGTTTTTAATCACTGCGGCTCATTCCACCGTTGGATGGATAAAGAAGGCATATACCGCGAAAAGCCGGGATATTTACCGGGGGCGTTTCAGGATGTAAACAGTCCGTATAGAGAATTTTTCCACTTTACCGATGAAAAGCCCGGCTTTGAGGCTTGGTGGGGCGTTGAGTCGCTTCCGAAACTCTGTTATGAGAAATCACAAAGGCTATGCGAGGAAATCTTTTCTGTCGCTCAAAAGTGGCTAAAGCCGCCCTATTCGATAGATGGCTGGCGCCTCGATGTTGCGGCGGATTTAGGATACAGTGAAGAATTTAATCATAAGTTCTGGAAAGAGTTTCGCCGCCGCGTAAAGGCTGTAAATCCCGATGCGGTGATAATTGCCGAGCACTACGGCAACCCGAAAAAATGGTTAGAGGGTGACGAGTGGGATAGCGTTATGAACTATGACGCATTTATGGAGCCGGTATCCTTTTTCCTTACGGGTGTTGATAAGCACAGCGATAAAAAAAGGGATGACCTTTTTCGTAACGGCGAAGCCTTCTTTGATACGATGAAAAAAAATATGGCGAGGTTTCAGGAAAATTCCTTACTCTCTGCTATGAACGAGCTGTCAAACCACGACCATTCGAGATTTTTGACGAGGACTAACAGAACCGTCGGCAGATTGCAAAGCAAAGGCTCTGCCGCGGCGAGCGAGGGTATAGATAAGGCGATTTTTCGGCAGGCGGTGGTAATTCAGATGACCTGGCCCGGCGCGCCTACCGTTTATTATGCAGATGAGGCAGGTCAGGTAGGCTGGACCGACCCGGATAACCGCAGAACATACCCCTGGGGAAAAGAAGATACTTCGCTTATAGATATGCACAAGGCGCTGATAAACCTGCATAAAAGCCACACCTGCCTGCGCCGCGGCTCTATCGTAAAGCTCGGCTGCGGCTACGGCTGGATAGCCTATGCGAGGTTTGATAAAAGTGACGGCGTTATTGTAGTATGCAATAATAACGAGCAGGAGATTTTTATTTCGCTCGACCTCACAAAAGCCGGTATTAAAAGCGGAGATAGGCTTATAAAACGCTTTACAACTCAAAATAACGGCTGGGAAATAACAAATGAGAAAATAGCCGACTTTGATGTTAAGGATTTCAAAATAACCGTTTCCGCACGCACGGCGGTAATAATTGTAAAGAAATAAAAAGCAGGCGAAAAGATGCAACCTCTGTGGATACCACAGAGGTTGCATTAATTCTTTAGATTGTATACTTTTTAGAATAGATATCATATTCTTGAATAAATTCGGAGTCTGACGATTTGATTTTGTCTAAGAACTTATGCGGGTCTATATTTTCCGAATTTTGCTGAAGCGTATAAACCGCAATATTTGAACAATGATCGGATATGCGCTCATAGTCTGCCAATATATCCGAATAAACAAATCCAAGATTTACCGTACATTTGCCCTCTTTCAGGCGATTTACATGGCGATCCTTTATTTCATAATTCAGTTTGTCTATTACCTGCTCAAGCGGTTCTACCAAAGAAGCTTTTTCTATATCATCGTTTATAAAAGATTCTTTTGTTATAGTTATAATCTCGACAAGCGCTTTAGTTATGATATCAAGCTCTTCTTTTGCATCATTTGAAAAAACAATGCTTTTTTCCTTTATTTCCACACCTCTTTGACAGAGGTTAAGCGCGTGATCTCCTATTCTCTCAAAATCGTTTATACTATGAAGCAAGCGAGCAACAGTATGAGAATCCGAAGGCGATATATTTTTGCTTGAAATCTTTACAAGATAAGTAGTAAGCCTGTCCTCATACTTATCTGTCAAAGCCTCCATTTCCCTGATACGATCTATAGCCCTCTCATCATAATCATAAATAGTATCTATCGCAGAAAGCACCGAATCAAACGCAATATTTGCCATTTCGTTTACAAGGCGGTGACATTCTAATATTGCTATAGGCGGATTATTGAACAAACGCTCGTCCAAAAATACGGTATGCTTTTCCGCCTTGTCGTTTTTAACAGTTTTTCTGCAGAGAGCAACAATAGGCTTTTTAAGGGGCGTAAACAAAATAGTGTTGGCAACATTAAACAAACTGTGTACTACCGCAACACCTATAATGCTTATTTTGTTACTCAGCAAATCGGGGCGTATAAACATCACAATATACAAAATCACCATATAAATTATACCGCCGAAAAGATTGGTATAAATATGCATTGCCACAACGCGCTTTGCGTTTTTATTTGTACCGATACTGGAGATCAGCGCTGTCATACAAGTACCGATATTAGCGCCTATTACAAGCGGTATAGCCATTTGGTATGTTATGGGGTTGTTAGTCGAAAATGCAGAAAGGGCCAGTGCCTGAACAATTGCTACCGTAGCGGCTGACGACTGTATAACACTCGTAAACAAAACCGAAGCAAGAAGGGCCACTACCGGGCTCTTAAATGCAGTAAGTATACTTAAAAACGACGGATCATCCTTAAATGAGCTCATAGAGCTGCTCATCATCTGCATTCCCGCCATAAGGACTGCAAATCCAATTAAAATCACACCGAGATTACGGCGTTTTTCCTTCTTGGAAATCATCCTGAGCACTATGCCTACAAAAGCAAGAATAGGTGCAAATGTTGAGGGCTGAAGCAAAACTAAAAAGAAATTATCACCGGAAACTCCACTAAGCGTTAGTATCCAAGCCGTAAGGGTTGTTCCAACATGGGAGCCCATAATCATACTGAATGTATCAGCAAACTCTACAATACCTGAGTTTACAAGTCCTACAAGCATAACCGTCATAGCGGAAGAGGACTGTATGGCAATAGTAATACCGGCTCCTAAAAAGAAACTGAGCATTCCGCTTTTAGTAACCTTTTTGAGCGTACTTTCAAGTTTTCCGCCTGCCATTTGCTCGAGACCTGTAGACATAGCATTCATACCGTAAAGGAAAAATGCAAGTCCGCCCACAAGTGTTGCAAAAATTATAAGCACTTCTGTAGCCGACATCAATTCACCTCAAAATCAAAATTTAATTTTCCGGGCAATATAGTCCTTAAGTTCACTGATTGGAATACGCTCTTGCGCCATAGTATCCCTATCGCGAACGGTTACACAATTATCATTTTCCGAATCAAAATCATATGTTATACAAATAGGCGTACCAATTTCATCCTCGCGGCGATAGCGTTTACCGATAGATCCCGCATCATCAAAATCAATCATAAAATCCGCAGAAAGTGAATTTTTAATCTCAATAGCTTTATCGGACAACTTCTTTGAAAGAGGCAATACAGCCGCTTTAAAGGGTGATAAAGCCGGATGTAAGCGAAGTACCACACGCTTATCGCCCTTATCATCAATTTCCTCATCATAAGCGTTGCAAAGAAAAGCGAGGGTGACTCTGTCCGCCCCGAGCGAAGGTTCAATAACATACGGAATATACCGCTCATTTGTTTCAGGATCAAAATACTCAAGTGGTTTTCCTGAATGGTCCTGATGCTGTTTAAGGTCATAATTCGTTCTATCGGCAACTCCCCAGAGTTCACCCCAGCCAAACGGGAATAAAAACTCAAAATCGGTTGTCGCCTTCGAGTAGAATGCGAGTTCTTTCGGGTCATGGTCGCGAAGTCTTAAAGCCTCTTCTTCAATGCCTAAACCGATTAGCCAATCATGGCAAAAAGAGCGCCAATATTTAAACCACTCAAGATCCGTTCCCGGTTTGCAGAAGAATTCAAGCTCCATCTGCTCAAACTCACGGATACGGAAAATAAAGTTACCGGGTGTAATTTCGTTTCTGAAGGACTTGCCTATCTGTCCTACGCCAAACGGCAGTTTTTTCCTTGTTGTACGCTGAATGTTATTGAAATTTACAAATATACCCTGCGCGGTTTCGGGGCGCAGATAGAGGGTATTTGTGCTATCCTCAGTAACGCCCTGAAAAGTTTTGAACATAAGATTAAACTTTCTGATATCGGTAAAATCATGCGATCCGCAATCCGGGCAGGCAATACCATGCTCTTTTATATAATCCTGCATTTGCTCATCGCTCATAGAAGCAGGGTTATCATTAAGCCCGTTTTCAGCCACATAATCTTCTATCAGTTTATCAGCTCGGTGCCTCGTTTTACACTGGCGGCAATCCATAAGCGGATCAGAAAAGCCGCCTAAGTGTCCCGAAGCCACCCAAGTTTCGGAATTCATTAAAATTGCACTGTCAAGTCCTACATTATACGGACTCTCCTGCACAAATTTCTTCCACCAGGCACGCTTTACATTATTCTTAAGCTCAACGCCTAAAGGACCGTAATCCCATGCGTTTGCAAGACCGCCGTATATTTCGCTTCCCGCGTATACAAAGCCGCGTCCTTTTGCCAGAGCGACTATTGTTTCCATACTTTTTTCTTCCCTGTGCATTTTCATACCTCCATATTTTCACATATATTATACTAAACAAAAAAGCAAAAAATGTCAACCCTAAAACGCCCCTTTGACTTGACATATTTTTAACTTTAGTTTATACTCTTAATAAAGACAGGAGGATTAGTTATGGATTATAGAAAAATAAGCCTGCACAATGTTGATTTTGATGATCTTATAAAGGTTATAGATTCTTGCAAAGGCAATGTATACCTTGAAACTGAGGACGGTGACTCACTGAACCTCAAATCAAAGCTCAGCCAGATGCTCGGCATCTCTACCATTCTTACAAGTGCTGAAATTAATGAAGCCTGGGTAAGATGTGAAAATGCGGATGACGAGTCCAAACTTTTCAGATTTGATTTATACGGTGAAATGCCGGAAAAATAACGAGGTGCAACAATGGCAGATAAAACATTTTTAGAGTATAAGGGCAAACCGCTTGTAAGAAAAGGTAATGAGATTTATTACGGTGATATGAGCGAAAACTCGGTTGTCCGTTTTGAAATTCTTTCTTACAAAAAGGACGGTAAGCTTGATATTGCGGATAAGGTAAGCGTTCAGCTACTTGACAGTAATACCGATCTTGATATGAAAGACAGGGTAAAAAAAGATAGCGTTAAGGATAATCTGTTTGACGCATTGGATCTCGGTTTTACCTGGCTTGAGAGGGCACTTAAAAGCTAAAAACACCTGGGGGATGAAAAATGTCAGTGGGATTCAGAAAAAGTCTTTTCGGTTTTAACTGTGACGATGTTACTGAGTATGTTCAAAAAACGCACAGAGAATTCAACCAAAAAGAAATTGAGTTAAAAGAACAGTTAGAGAATTTAAAATCCGAAAAAGCTTTACTTAAAGAACAGCTTGCATCTACCGCCGCAAAAAAAGCGGAGGTTGAAGCAAAGCTTAAAGAGTTTACGGATAAATATGATGAGATCGAGCGCCTTTCAAAGAATATAGGCAAGCTTTATCTTGTGGCTAAATCAAATGCCGAAGCAGTTATGAAAGAAGCCGAAGCCGGCGCCGATATAGCTCGCAGAGAAGCCCAAAAGAATATCGCTTCTATTATGGGGGCGCATCAGTCGTTAGGCGAGGTTAAGGAAAATATAGTAAATACTTCGGCAAAATTTGCAAAGGATGTTGATGAGCTCACAAAATCGCTTTATGCGGCACGCGAAAGGATAGAAACCCACGAAACCGCACTGGCAAAAAGTGAGGAAGATTACCGTGAGCTTATAAAGGTGTTGTCCGATGAATGAGTATTCTGTAAATACGGATTCGCTTAAAGCTTTATGTCCCCGACTTTGCGCCGGGGACCGTGTTTTTTTAAGCGGAAAAGTATATACTGCGCGTGACGCGGCGCACAAACGCATTTTTGAAGATATGGAAAACGGCGGAAAACCGCCGTTTGAAATAAAAAACGCCGTAATTTACTACGCAGGCCCCACGCCCACGCCTGAAGGGTTAGCCATAGGCAGCTGCGGCCCTACAACATCAGCCCGTATGGATAAGTATACCCCTACCCTGCTTGATTTGGGACTTGCCGCTACAATAGGCAAGGGCGAACGCGACGAAAAGGTTGTAAGCGCAATTGTGAAAAACGGTTCTGTTTATCTTTGCGCCATAGGCGGCGCCGGCGCTCTCGCCAGCCGCCATATAACCGAAAACGAGGTAATAGCCTATGACAATCTCGGTTGCGAATCGGTAAAACGCCTGAATTTTGATAATTTCCCCCTTATTGTAGGTATTGACAGCAAGGGAAACAGTATTTTTGACCGTCAGATGACGGACGCCGGTTAACAGACCGCAGACATCAGATGTCAGACGCGGTGCAATGTAGATATATTTGCCACCGTAGGGGCAGGCGTCCTCGACTGCCCGTTTTATTCCGTGCCGCAAGGCACACTTATCGTCTGAAATCTGTCATCCGCCATCTGTTGTCTGATTTACGATGCCTTTTTAAGCTCTGTTTTCTTTGTTTCCTGTCCGGCAACATTTTGTGCGGTTTCGAGCATATTTTCGGCGTAAACCGCATAGCCCTTTGTGGGATCGTCTACGAACACATGAGTCACGGCGCCTATGAGCTTACCGTTTTGCAAAATCGGACTGCCGGACATACCCTGAATAATGCCGCCGGTTATATTTATAAGGCGTTCATCTGTTACGGTAACGGTCATATTTTGCGTTTCGGAATTAAAAAAATTTGAACGCTTTTGTACTGTGCAGGAATAAAGCTCCGGCGTACCGCCTGAAACGGTGCAGAGAATTTGCGCCTCACCGTTGCTTATTTCCTGCTTTAAAGCAACTTTTGTAAGCTCGGATGAATTAAGTGGGTTATAGACTTTACCGTATACGCCGTTTTCGGCATTAAGAAGCATATTTGAAATTTTATCGAGTGTAAACCTGCCCTTAAGCTCGCCGGGATCCCCGGATACACCTTTTTTAACGGAAATCACCTCTGCACTAACAAGCTCGCCGTGCTCTGGTACTAAAAGCTCGCCTGTATCGCTATCGCATATACCGTGACCGAGACCGCATACTATTTCGTTGGCAGGACTGTAAAAGGTCAGAGTACCGATGCCTGCTGAGCTGTCACGCACCCAGATACCTATTCTGTAAAGCCCCTCCTCTTTAGAACGGACGGGGGTTACTGATAGGTTTTTCTTTTTGCCGTCACGCATTATTTCGACCGTTAAAGGCGCGCCTGCGCTTTCAGTAACTACAGAAGACAAATCCTCATTACAGCTGATAGGCGTGCTGTTTACACTGCGTATATAGTCCCCTATCTTTAACCCGGCACTTTCCGCCGGATTAAAGGAACCGTCCGCCGTTTCTACATTGCCTACGGATATTACAAGCACGCCGTCAGTATAGACCTTCATACCGAAAGGTGTCCCTAGGACAGACACGTACGACTGGTCAACAACCGTTACATTTGCGGTACTAAAGGGTATTAATCCGAATAATTTAAGATCGACATCAAAGCTGTCGCCAATATTATAAAATTCGCTTTTTTGTGATTTAATGCCGGGAATTTCAGCTGTTACGGGAATAGCAGAATCTATTTTAAAGGTATCTCCCATATTTATTTTATATTCGCGACTGACAGTTTTACTGAGTATCAAGACCGCGGTAAATATTGTTATACAAACAAGCAGTATAGCAAAAAACAATGTTTTAAAAGCAATTCTTACATATTTCATTTTTTCACCTCTACAAATAATTTGCCCAAATTCAAGCAAAAATATATTGTAAAATAAGGCAAAAAAATTCGGCAGTCAAAAGACTGCCGAAATAGATTTAATCACCGAACGGGAAATCGAATGTGCCGCCGCCGGGCTGCTCGTCAGGCAATTTATCCGAACCGGATGAATTGTCAGCTTTTGATTCATCAAGGCTGAAGCTCGACTCCCCTATGTTAGCGCCGAGTTTTGCACTAATTTCCGTTTCTTCTCCTGAAGGTGATAAAACGGTAACTTTAATAGTATCTCCTGCTTTGCTTGACTCGATAATATCAAGCACCATATCATCATTTGTGATTTCAATACCGTTTATGTGGGTTATTATATCGTCCTTAGAAACTTTACCGTAAAGATCACTGTCAGAGCTTACCGAAGCTACAAGCAAGCCTGTTGTCGCACGATTTTCAAGCTCTTTAACTATTGAATTTATTTCGGTATAGGTGATTCCGAGCTTTGCTCTATCAGTAACCTTACCGGATGATATGAGTTGGTCTACAACGCGCTTGACGGTCACCGTAGGAATAGCAAAACCTATTCTATCGTAGTTTTCACCCGAAAGCTTTGAGGATGTAATTCCTATAACCTGACCGTACATATTAACCAACGCTCCGCCCGAAGATCCGGGGTTTATGGCGCTATCGGTTTGTATAAGGCGGGAAGCATAATTTGTTTTAGATTTAACGCGTCTTGAGGTCAGTGATATAATGCCTGCAGTTATTGAGGTTTCATCAGAAGCATCGTTAGGTCTGCCAACCGCAAATACATTTTCACCACATACAAGCTCGTTTGAATCGCCGAACTCGGGAACCTTAAAGCCACTTGAATCCTTAATTTTTAAAACCGCCAAATCGCTTACCGTATCGCCGGCAACATATTCGGCTGCGTACTCTTTTCCGTCAAAAGTATATATTTTAAACTTAGGCGCCGCAACTGAGGAATATATATGATCGTTTGTGATAACATATCCGTCCTCAGTGTATATCACACCAGAAGCATCAAACGCGCCGTTTGAATTATATACCCTTATTCCTACTATCGACTCGTTAAGCTCATTATAAACTTCGGCGGCAGTCATCCCTTCGCCGCTTTTAGGTTTAGCAGACAAATTAAGCTTTACATCATTTCTGTAAAAATTTGCCTTATTACTGCCCCTGCCTAAAAAATATCCGCCGGCACACACACCTACAAGAAGTATAACAACAGCCAGAGCCGCACAAAAAATCTTAAGACCTTTTCCAAAATGGGAATAGTCGCTTATCGGCTTTTGGTCGGTATAATTAATTTTATTAAAATGAGCCGCGGCATAATCCGGAGTCACGCCACCGTAAGAATAATCGGGCTTAGTATCATTTAAGCCTGCAGACTCAGGAGTATCGCTATTTTCCGCCGTTTCGTCAAAAGCAACATCTTGCTGTATTTCAGGGCTTTCATTAACCGGCGTTTCTTTTGTTTCCGGAACTACAGTTTCCTCACCGGATATTACCTCATTATTTTCATTAAAATCTTCCATTATAATACCTTCCTTTAAAGCGGCAAAACAAACTTAAAGCTTGTAAATTCGTTTTCTCTGCTTGATACGCTTATTGTACCGCCGTGATTTTTAATTATCGTTTTTACTATATAAAGACCCAGCCCCATACTGTTTTTACTTGCCGCACGGGATTTATCTATCTTGTAAAATCTATCAAATATATACGGTAAATCCGCACGCGGAATGCCTGCACCGCTATTAGTTATGCTAAAGCTGATACCGGCGGCATCAACGCTTAAATCAAATGCTATATATCCGCCTTCGTTTACAAACTTGATCGCATTATCCAAAAGATTATAAACCGCCTGATATATAAGGTCTTTATCGGCATTTATTGTTACTGAAGGCAGTGTATCAAGTCCTTTTATATCAATTTTCTTTTCGTCAATACGCTGTTCCTGACTGATTACCACATTAAATATTTGCTCTCTTAAATCAAAACTATCCCGTTTAAGCACAAATTCGCTTGATTCGAGGCGGGAAAGATTAAGCATTGACTGTATCATTCTTGATAATCGCTTAACTTCGTTAGAAGCAATATTCAGGTAATAGTTTTGTTTTTCCGGTTCAATAGTACCGTCAAGTATACCGTCAATAAATCCGCCGATCGTAGTCATAGGAGTTCTCATTTCGTGGGAAACGTTGGCTATAAAGCTCTTTCTGGTTTCCTCAAGACGGGAAAGTGAATTTGTCATTTTATTAAATGATGCGGCAAGCTCGCCTATTTCATCATCACTTGTCACCGGTATTCGCTTCGAAAAATCTCCTTTCGACATAGCATACGCCGCTTCCGACATTTGCTTTAATGGCTTATTCATCCGATATGTCATAACATAGAAAGCTAAAAGCATAATGCAAAGAGGCACAATTGCACAAAGAGCATATATTTTTAGAGATTTATTAATCAGCGCCTTTACCGAATCGGAAGATGCCGAGGAAAACACATATCCTATATTAGAATTATCCGTTTTAACCTTTGATGCCGCAACATAGCGAGGGGACGAATACATACCCACAGTACTGAATCTTTCCTTGCCGGAACTGATACTCTTTAAGTTGCTGACATTGATTACCTGTCCTGTATGCTCACAGCTGTTATTCTGCTCATATTCTTCGCACATACATATAATAATCTTACCGTTTTTATCTGTTACATACACATCGCAGTTTATCATATTCGAAATGTTTTTCATTACAAAATGCGTCGCGCGAAAGCTCTCATATTCGTTTTCTTCGTCTGAATCAGCCAAAAAATCGGAAATCGAATTGCAAGCACCTTTAAGCTCTGTGTTCTTTTCCTTCGAAAGATAGCTATTATAATTAACAAACAAAAAAAGCGACATTATGCCGAGAGTTAAAACCACAATTACGGCAAGACCGAAAAAGTATTTTTTAAATATACCGTGTTTCATTACTTGACCTCAAATTTATAGCCTACTCCCCAAACAGTTTTAAGCGACCATTTATCCGAAATATTTTCAAGCTTTTCGCGAAGTCTTTTAACATGAACATCAACTGTACGGGAATCTCCGTAATAATCAAATCCCCAAACCTCATCAAGAAGCTGATCGCGCGTATAAACACGATTAGGGTTACTTGCAAGATGGAATATCAACTCCAACTCCTTAGGCGGTGTATCAATTTGTTTGCCGTCAACTATAAGCTCATAATTGGTAAGATTTATAACCAGCTTGTCGAAACGAACTTCCTTAATACCGTTATTTTTCGCCTTCTCATTACTGCGGCGGAGAACCGCTTTTATTCTTGCCAATACCTCTTTTGTATCAAAGGGCTTGCTTATGTAATCATCAGCTCCAAGCTCCAAACCGAGAATTTTATCAAAAACTTCACCTTTAGCGGTTAGCATTATTATCGGAACTTCGCTTGTCTTTCTGATTTCGCGGCAGACCTGCCAACCGTCAAGACGGGGCATCATTATATCAAGCAGAATAAGATCGGGATTATAACGGGAATTAAGCTCAATTGCCTTTTCCCCGTCAGGTGCTATCATTGTATCAAATCCGTCTTTCTCTAAATACATACGAAGAAGCTCGCAAATATTAGAATCGTCGTCAACTATAAGTATCTTTTTATTATCCATAGTTCACCCCTCATTATATACACACTACGATTATGACATAATTCTACAACAATATTATTACAAAAATATGAATTTTTAACTCTTAATTTATTAAAATCAAAAAAAGACGCTCCCAAGCTTGAGAGCGCCTTAATTGCGAAAATTATTCGGCCGTTTCTTCAGCAACAGCCGTTTCTTGTACGATCTCTGTTGCAGGCGTTTCATTTTCCTTCATTTTTGCAAAGCATTCGCTGCAATAAACCGGACGATCTTCGCGCGGAGCAAACGGAACGCGTGCTACACCGCCGCAAGCGGCACAAGTTGCCTCATGCATCTCGCGCGGGCCTCTTGCCGCACTCTTTCTCTTATCGCGGCACGGCTTACAACGCTGCGGCTCATTTTCAAAACCTTTGGACTGATAAAATTCCTGTTCGCGGGCTGTGAAAACGAACTCTTCTCCGCAATCTTTGCAGACTAAAGTTTTGTCCTCAAACATCTTTTTTACCTCTCTTGTTTTAATCGCCCCGGACGGAATTGCACCGACATCTCTGAATACAACGCTTTGCTTCTTTAAGCTACTTGGGCATATATAAAGGCTACGCCTTTTAATTATTATCCGAAAATCTGATACCGATTTATTAATAGAGTTTTAAAACTGAAAGCTTTTCCCGTGCCCTTTTTAAAGCATTATCGACCGACTTTGGAGGCTTACCGAGTTCATCGGCAATTTCCCTATAACTCTTACCGCATATAAACTCGCGTAAAACACGGTATTCAAAATCAGACAGTTCCATTTTAACACTGCCAAAAAAACTGTTATAGCTTTCTTTTTCAATAAGCAGACTCTCGGGATTATTACTATCCGCTATATTATCAAAATCATCAATAGAGGATACAAGCTCGGCAGGTATACGCTTTAACGCCTTTGAGTGCCGATACTGCGCCAGTATTCCCCTTTCGATACACATAAACGCAAAAGCTTTAAACGAGGCTTTTTCAGGTTCATACGATTTAACCGCCAAAAAAAGCGATAATACACCCTCGCTTATCAAATCCTCCGTCTCCATTGCGGAATTATACCTTGAGGCGGATTTTACTATGTATGGCATATAACGATTACGCAATACACCAAAAAGCTCGTAATCACCCGATTTAATAAGTGTTACTAACTGCTCATCCGTTATTTTATCGTAAGAAACATCCTTCATCTGGACACCAAAAATTTAACCACGTGTATATTTATGCTAATAATACATTATTTTTGCTCAACTGTCAAGTTTTTTTATGCGATTTGACAGTTTTAGACATTATTTTACAAAATTTCTATAGCCTTTGCCATATTGCACGCAACGGGATACCCTGCAAAGTGTTGCGGAAGATATATCGGTCTTGTCAATAACCTGATTATAAGTGTTGCCGTCTATTAAAAGCTTTGCTGCTTTTATGCGCTGTGCCATCTGTTCTATTTCCTTATCGGTGCAAAGATCTTCAAACAACAGCTTGCAATCCCTAACAGAATTAAGTTTTACAATAACTTCAAAAAGATCATCTATATCTTTTTTTGAAACCGTTTTTCTCTGCATATCAAATCTCCTTACTGTAACGAGCACTAATCTTTACTTTACCGGAAAGCAACAACACATCGCCCAAATTTAAAATTTCAAGAGTTCCACCGGGCTGATCAAGGCTCATTTTCTCGCCTTTAGCACCTATTGCCGCAGAAACTGCACAACTGCCGCTGGCACATGAGTTTTCAAAAAACAATGTGTCTGTCCCACTTACATAAACCAGCGGTTTTAAGAAGGTTTTATCCTCATTTAAAAGCATTATTCCGAGCGCTTTGGCGTTAAGCCTGCAAGACAGATTTTTTATAACGCCTATAGCTGCCTGCTCGCTTATGGTATTATCCGCAATTATATGGGTTATACCGTCAAAACAGACAAGTGGGAAATTATAGCCTTTTTTGTCTGCTGTAAACTCGATATTTTTCACTTCTTCAGGTCTTTTTATAGCACACTTACAGTAATAATATCCGCTCTTTTCCAAAACACGGGTCTTTACCGGTTCTTTTACACCGTAAAACAATACTTCGGTTTCTTGTTCGCCGCTTTTCCCCGAAAGCTTATACCAGAGTGCCGCGGAAGACATTGCGGCATTACCGCAAAACTCATCGCCCGACATACGAAGTTTAATCTTCTCATCATCAAAGCTTATAAATCCTACCTGCTCTATGCTATTATCATCGTTCATTATCTTATGAGCCGCAGTCTTTAAATCAATATCCGGCTTATAATCTACAAGCGCGGTTATATTACCGGTAGGATCTGCAATATAAAAGTCTATTTTCATCAGTCATTATAACTTTGCAAAAATTGCTTTGTCCTTTCGTTTTTTGTGTTTCCGAAAACTTCTTCCGGCGCGCCTTCCTCGGCTATAATACCGCCGTCTATAAATACCACCCTATCTGAAACAGCCTTTGCAAAAGCCATTTCGTGGGTTACTATCACCATTGTCATCTTCTCATCAGCCAGCGCCTTAATAACCTTTAACACCTCGCCTGTAAGCTCCGGGTCAAGGGCGCTTGTAGGCTCATCAAAGAAAAGTATATCCGGTTTCATCGCAAGCGCTCTTACAATCGAAACGCGCTGCTGCTGACCGCCTGAAAGCTCAAACGGGTATGCATCAGCCTTATCGCCGAGCCCCATTTTATTAAGCAGCTTCATACATTCTTCTTTCACCTCGGCTTTATCTCGCCCTTGAACCGTTACCGGAGCATCCATAACATTTTTAAGAACGGAAAAATGCGGAAAAAGATTAAAATTCTGGAAAACAAGCCCGAAAAACTTTTTAAAGTGATTTAAATCTTTAGCATAGCACAATTTACCGTTTTGGTCATAGTATGTTACATCTTCACCCATATATGATATTGTACCGTCGTCAATAGTTTCAAGCAGTGTAGCACAGCGAAGAAGTGTAGATTTACCGCCGCCGGAAGTGCCTATAATTGACACTACCTCGCCCTTATCAACATGAAAGGATATTCCTTTAAGCACTTCGTTACCGCCAAAAGATTTTTTAATATCAGTCATCTTCAGAACATTCATTTTTTATACCTCTACTGCTTATAATAGCTCATTGATTTTTCTACTATGCCCATTACAAATCCCACAAGCGCGTTGAATATGTAGTAGAATACACCCGCAACTAAAAACGGTGTAAAGCTTGTTTGCGAATTTGCAATTTGCTTGCCTATCGTAAACATCTCCTGATAGGAAACGGTGAACGCTATGGATGTATCCTTAACAAGGGTTACTATCTCGTTTGTAACACTCGGCAGAATTCTCCTTACAACCTGAGGCAGTATAATTCGTATAAAGGTTTGAGCTTTACTGTAGCCGAGTATTGTTGCCGCCTCATACTGCCCTACCGATATTGACTCTATTCCGCCTCTGTATATCTCGGAAAAATACGCGGCATAATTTATAGCAAAAGCGATAACTACCGGTATCAGCTTGTTTCTTGAAACGCTTACGCCGAAAAGGTAATACGGGCCGTATGTAACCGCCAAGAGCTGAAGCATTAACGGCGTACCTCTGAGTACAGACACCGCAAACTGCGTTATTTTTGAAATAATCTTGTTCTTACTCATACGGAGAAGCGAAATAACCATACCGAGCGGCAGGGAAAAAAGCAGCGTCAGGAAGAAAATGGCACAGGTTTTCCCGAGCCCCTCGCACATTTTAAGTATTATTGTAATAAGTGACAATTATTTACCCTCTTTCATAAAGTGGTAGCCCATTTTTCAGATTAAGCCCCCTGTTCACAGGGGGCTTAAAACTATCAACTCCAGTTAATTATTTTGAAACGTATGATTTTGCAACGGGGTAATCTACAAAAACAGCGTCAACCGCGCCGCCCTCAAGCTCTGTAAAGCATTTAAGGAAGCTGTCACATGTAACCAACTCTTTAAAAGTATCTTTAAGGTCGCTCAAATCCTCGTTAAGCAATGTCTCGCCGGAGGTTCCGAGTTGAACCGCTACTACTTTATCCTTGAGGTCTTTAGACGATGCTATTGAACCGTCTTCTTTTACCACAAGAACCTGAGTATTATAATAATAAGGTGCGGAAATTACATATCCGTTTTCTTTCATACTGTCAAGAATAGTCATACCCGACCATACGCAATCGCACTCTTTAGCGTCAAGCTGAACAAGCTTCTGATCCCAGTTTACGCCGAAAACCGCAAAATCCCAACCGAGAATATCGCATGCCGCCTTACAAACCTCAACATCAAAGCCTGTATACTCCCCGTCATCCCCGATATAGCTGAACGGCGGATATTCCGGGTCGATACCCATGGTAAATGTTCTCTTTTCAGCCTTGCTTACATCCACGGCAGTATCAAATTCTGCCTTTGATTCTCCGTTTAAGAAAAGCAGATTATCAATAATATCAGGATATTTATCCGCTATCTCTTTATATTTCCCCGTTTTTACTAACTCCTGAACTGCCGCATCAATGTATTTGCAAACCTCATCGTCACCGTTTCTGAAAGCTATGCCGTATTCCTCGGCGCCAAGCTCCTCATTGATGATTTTAAGCTTTACATCCGCCTTTGTTTTTTCGCCGCAAGCGGCAAAGGACAACACCATTATAGCCGCAAGTAAAATAGCAATAAGTTTTTTCATTTTTTTATCTCCTTTTTTAACTTTGATACCGACATTATACTTTACTACGCTAAAGTTGTAAAGTGCTTTTTGAATATATTTGTCCTTTTTGTATGGTTGCACAAAAAACTATGCGTTTTTTTGCTTTATTGCATCACTGTGCTAAAGTGATATAATAAAAATTTAACTCCCTGCCGGACAAGCAGGGAGCTCTGAATAGTTTTGATTATTTTCTTAAAGCTATAAAGTTTGCAACCAAAGCTAACACAAAGAATAAAATCGCTATATACTTTGTGAAACGCGCAAGCGTAGCATCAAATGTGCGTGCCTTGTTCTTTGAAAGAAAAGTGTCAGCGCCGCCTGAAATGGCACCTGTAATACCTGCCCTATGACCTTGCTGAAGCAAAATAACAACAATAATAAACAAAGAAACCAAAATTACCGCTACACCTAAAATTATTTCCCAAACACTCATTACCAATAACCTCCGTATATCAAACGCTAAAGCACAATATTTCAGTAAAAGATATAATATCATACTTTTTTAAAATTTGCAAGAACTTTTTTATGTTTTGCAACCGCATCCTCTGAACAGTTTGTCAATATCGAGCCTTTTACTGCCTTTATCGAGAATAAACCCGAGCTTGTCCAGCAATTCTTCGTTATTTTCCCCCTCGTACCTTGCATCCATAGCGCTCCTTTGTGCCGCAACATTAAGTGCAGAACGAAGTATACCGTCAGCCAAAGCAAGATCATCGTCGGGTGTAATATGTAATATGGTTATACCCTTTTCATAAAGGCGGTAAAGGCAAAAGCCCAGCACATCTTGCCCGTTTTTTGCGACAAGGCAACCGGAATGCTCGTCTGCCTCCAGTCCGGCTTTTTTAAAATAATCTCTTATTTGAGATTTATCATTAAGAGGTAACAATTCTATCATACTTCTTCTCTTTTCTCCGATATATTTGTAAGCCTTACCATCTCACGCTCGTTTAACTCTCTCCACGCGCCGAGTTTAAGACCACCCAATTTTACTCCTGCTATTTCAAGCCTTTTAAGCCTTAAAACCTGGAGTCCGACAGCTTCACACATCTTCCTTATCTGACGGTTTCTGCCCTCGCTGATTATAAACTTTAAAAAGGTCCTGTCCGGCTTTCGCTCGGTAACAAAAATATCGCAAGGCAGTGTTTTTCTGCCATCAATCAAAACACCGGCGGACATTTTTTCTATCTGCTCATCCCCCGCCGCTCCCTTTACGGTTACGGTGTAGGTTTTATTCACATGCTTTGACGGATGAGTTATACCATTTGCAAATTCTCCGTCATTAGTCAGAAATAGAAGTCCCTCAGAATCCCTGTCAAGCCTGCCTACAGGAAACACTTTAACGCCTACATCTTTTACAAGGTCGTTTACCGTTTTACGGTCAAACTCATCCTTAAGAGTAGTAACATAACCTCGCGGCTTATTAAGCATAATATAGACCTTTTTGTTCTGCGGCACTACCCGTTTACCCTTTACGGTAACCTTATCGCGCTTTATATCAACCTTATCACCGATGTTTGCAATATGACCGTTAACCTTTACTTTACCGGCTGATATCAGCTCTTCTGACTTGCGGCGAGAAGCTATCCCGCTTTCGGATAAAAACTTTTGAAGTCTTATTTTATTATCCTTCATTATTTACTCCTTAATTCTGTGACAACATATACTTAAAGTATTCAAAAATCAAATTGAATTTGCTTGACTTACGGCGCTCAACGCCTGCCGATATTATATTGCTTTTATATACTAATCTGTCAAAGCAATAATAATAGGCATTTCCTATTACATCCCCGGACGAAACCGGTGCATAAAGAAATTTCGGTGCACAAATAACCGAGGTTACGGCGCTCCCCTTTGTCTTTGAAAACCGGACCTCTGATATTTTAGCGTCAAGGCTGTAAAATGCTCCCGAAACAACAGGTATGCTTATATTTTCTAAATCCGGAGTATATTTATATACCTCTATAGCGCCAAGTCCCGTATCGAGAAGAAGACGGTGGTCCGCCCAATCATCACCGTCATTTAGTGTGACGGCTATGACAAATTTGCCGTCTCGCTTTGCGGCGGATACCAGACATCTGCCGGACTTTTTTGTAAATCCTGTTTTTACACCGACAACATCATCATACATTTTAAGTAATCGATTATGGTTGATCAAGCTCCTGCTATAGGGCGGATTTCCGAAAGAAAGCGTTGCACTCTTTGCTGCCGCCGCCTCGGCAAAATCAGGATTTTTAAGTGCTTCACAAGCTATCAGTGCCAACTCATAAGCCGTTGTATAATGCCCTTCGGCATCAAGACCGGAGGGCGTCACAAAATGCGTATTTTCAAGTCCCATACGGGCGGCCTTGTCATTCATCATCTTAACAAATCCATCTATACTACCGCCTATAGCTATTGCAGCGGTATTTGCCGCATCATTACCGGACGCGAGCATCATCCCGTAAAGCAATGCCCTGTATGATACAGTGTCTCCCTCAAGCAACCCCATAGACGAGCCTTCTACCGTTACCATTTCTTTGGTAGTGACGAACTGCGCATCCAAATCTTCGCAGTTTTCGAGGAGTACAAGCGCCGTCATTATCTTTGTGGTGCTCGCCATAGGCAGACGAATATCAGAATTATGAGAATAAAGAATTTCGCCGTTATCACCGTTAATCGCCACCGCGGCACTTGCTGAAAGACCTTTAGTCTTATATCCTGAAGATATTATAGTAACCGCAATAATCAAGAATAAAAACGCTTTTTTCATCCGCAACACCCATAAATTTTATGAGTGAGGGGACAAAATTATTCGAGTATGTCCGTGTTTTTATCCTTCTTTTTTGTAAAAAGGCTTTTCACTTTGTCTATAAGCTCAGGCGCCATATTAATAGCCTTGTCCATAGTCCCCATTTCATTATACACGGGAAGCATATGAACATTATCTCCATTCACGGCAATAAAGGCTACCGGACTTACCGTCATACCGGCGCCGCCACCACCGCCGAAAACAGTGCCTGAATTCTTTGTGGGGAAATCACTGCCGCCGGTAGCAAGTCCGAAAGATATTTTCGATACCGGTATAAGAGTTATATTACCAACAGTAAGCGGTGTGCCTATTATTGTATCTGCATCAACCATAGCGCGAAGCTTTTCGGTTGCTATTTCCATAAGGTTACTGAGGTTATTTTCGCTCATTATTATCACTTTCCTTTTTAATTCTTAAATACGCAAAAAAGAATGAAATTGCGGCAATAACCGCATATATAAGCAGCGTTTTAACCGAAACCGCCGCCTCAATTTCGGGGCTTAGCTTATCAAAATCGGTGTAGATATTTACCTTTTTTACGGATAAATCGGTGTTTTGATCTATGAAATTCACCGTAGGATAAACCGCGGCGCAAACGGCGCCGTAGGCTATCGCCGTATTTGCCGCATCATCACCGGCTATACTTATATCAAGGAAAAATTTTCTGAACTTGATTTTCCTTATCACCCATATTATTCGTGAAAGACCGGCTTTTATGAGTTGTGCTATAAATCTTATTCCCTCGATTTTGCCCTTCTCGTTAAAGATTTTGGTTAAAAAGTTCTCCTTTTCAGGCTTCTCTTCGGGCGGTTTTTGCGGTGTTTCCGGTGCTTGATTATTCTCAGGCTTTTCCTTTTCAGGCTTACGGCTATCAAACACCTTTATTCCGCCGTATTTTACAGCCACAAAAAACTTGTCCCTATAGCTCATATCGGCGCTTACGGGTATTAAAAGCACAATAAGCAAAAAAAGGAGAATTCCACCTACAATATATAAGGCTATCACTTTAATCTTCCTTTATTTCGGCTTCACTGTTTAATTCTTCTGAAATCGGAAGCTGTTCACCCACATCGTTAACCGCATTTTGATCTTTAGGAAGCGGCGGCAGGTCGGATAAATCGGAAAGACCGAAACAGCGGAGGAAATTCTTTGTAGTACCATACAAAAGCGGTCTTCCGGGAAGCTCAAGTCTGCCGCGTTCTTCTATAAGTTCCTTTTCAAGAAGCGTTGTTATAACGCCTGAACAGTCCACTCCCCTTACCTGCTCTATAAAAGCTCTAGTGACCGGTTGATTATATGCAATAACAGACAAAACCTCGAACGCCGCGCCTGATAGTGGCGTTCTTCGCTTTAAATCAAAAGCTTTTTTAATATAATCGGCAAACTGCTTTTTTGTTGCCAGCTGATATGCATTATCAAGTCTTAAAAGCTCTATTCCGCTTTCATCATCTTTAAGGTTTTCACTAAGGCGCATTGCCGCCTTTTCCACCTGTTCCGGCTTTACACCAAAAACCTCCGAAAGCCTGTCAATACCGATTGGATCACCTGAGGCGTAAAGCACCGCATGAAGCGCTGATATAATTTCTTTGTTATTCATCTCTTTTATGCCCCTTAACAAGTTTTATTTCCGCATCGGTACCATCACCTGTGCCTATCTTTACACGGTTTGCTTTACAAAGCTCAAGTATAGCCAAAAATGTAGCAACAAGCTCTGAACGGCTTTTAGCTCCGCTATATAGCGATCCGAGTTTTGTTTTTCCGGAAAATGCCAGTTTTCTTATCACATAAACTATCTTGGTGGATACCGCAACTATCTTTTTTGCAACTATCTTTGTAAACGGTGCAACATTTACCGGAGCGAATCTTTTTGCCCGATTTACGGCGGAAAGATAAGCTGTAACCAGTATTTCGCTATCGTGACTTAGCTCATAAGCGGAATCAAAATCGTAAACCGTAGGCAGTTTTACAAACTTTTCAAATCCCTCAGTCATCGTTGACAGCTTTTCCGCCATTTGCCTGCAAATACTATACTCCAAAAGCTCGCCGGTAAGTTCCTCTTTAAGCTGTTCGATTTCCTCGTGCTTCGGCAGTAAGCTCACGGTTTTCATATAGATAAGGCGGGAAGCCATTTCTAAAAACTCGCTTGCTATCTCCATTTCCTGTGTACGAAAATACTCTATCTGTTCGAGATATTGGTCAATAAGCACCGATAGCTTTATATCACGGATATTAAGTTTATTCCTTGAAATAAGCTGAAGAAGCAGGTCAAGCGGGCCTTCAAAATCATCCAGCTTATAAAACAGTTTTGTTTCCATTTACACTCCTAAAAACTAAACGGCAAGCCTGCTATAAACGACAGTCCGCTTAAGATAAGATTTGAAACATAAGACAGTGGGTAGCTTAAAACACCTGTATACAAAACAACAAGCAAACCTATGAAAATAACCCTCTCGTAGCGCATAATCGAGAAATAATACTTTGTAGGCAGGAAAGCAAAAAGGATACGCGAACCGTCAAACGGCGGTATCGGTATAAAGTTAAATACCGCAAGATACACATTTATCCTTGCAACATAAGAAAAGAAATAAATGACTAACAGATACACTCCGCCGGTAATTCCCCAATTATTGCCGAGAAGAATAAACAAATTCATTAAAATCAAAGCAATAAAAGCCATTATAACATTTGAAACGGGCCCTGCCAGCGCGGTTATCGCCATTCCCCATTTCGGGTTTTTAAAGTACCTTGCATTTATGTTTACCGGTTTTGCCCAGCCTATACCGAAAAGCAGAATGCCAAGCGAGCCTATAGGGTCGAGATGAGCTATTGGGTTTAAAGTAAGTCTTCCCTGATAGCGAGGCGTGGGGTCGCCCAATTTATCGGCAATAAAACCGTGCGCAAATTCATGTACCGGGAGGGTTAAAAAGACAACTATTATAACCGACATCAAGGCACCGATTATCGTCCATATATCAGCGCCGCCTCTGATAAGACTTAAAATCAAATATACCACTCCAAATTAAATATATATTATTATATACCAATTTTTTCATAATTACAAGAAAAACCGAAACACAAATGCATAAAACCCGGGGGCTTTAAGGTCCCGGGTTTTATATTTTTGATACAGTCTATTTTAGAGATTTGAAATGGTTTCCATAAGATAATCGCCGAACTCACTGCAAGTAGCGCCATCTGCTCTGCCGGTGATTTTATATTTAGGTTGTTCCTCGGTACAGATTTTAAGAGCTTTACCTAATTTATCCGCCTTTTCCTTAAAGCCTATGTGAGAAAGCATCATTTCGGTTGCCTTAAACATACTTGTAGGATTGGCATACTTTCCTCTGCCCTCTTCAATCATTCTCGGTGCCGAGCCGTGAATAGCCTCAAACATAGCGTATTTATCGCCTATATTGGCACTGCCGGCAGTACCTACGCCGCCCTGAATTTGCGCCGCTTCATCGGTGATGATATCACCGTAAAGATTAGGCAGAACAAAAACCTGAAACTTACTGCGAACGCGCTCGTTTACGAGGTTTGCCGTCATAATATCAATATACCAATCCTCTGCGGTGATTTCCGGATAATCCTTTGCTACCTCGTGGCAAAGCTCACTGAACATACCGTCTGTCTTTTTCATAATGTTTGCCTTTGTAACTATGGCAACATTGGTTTTGCCGTTTTTGCGCGCATATTCAAACGCCGCGCGGGCAATTCTCTTTGTACCCTCTTTGGTAGTAACCTTGAAATCGAAGCACAGAGTATCGGGTATCTCTACGCCGCGTGAGCCTAAAACATACTCACCCTCGGTATTCTCACGGAAAAAAGCCCAGTCGATATTTTCATCCGGCACGCAAACCGGGCGAACATTCGCAAACAAATCAAGCTCGCGGCGCATTGCAACATTGGCGCTTTCAAGCGTGCCGCCTTTAAGGGTGGTAGTAGGCGCTTTGAGTATTACATTGCAAGCCTTGATTTGGGCTAAAACATCATCCGGTATAGCTTTTCCATGCGCTATTCTGTTTTCGATGGTAAGGCCTTCTATTGTGCGAAGCTCTATTTTACCGGCGGCAATTTCATCCTTTAAAAGAAACTCTAAAAGCCTTTCACTTTCAGCGGAGATTATGGGACCTATGCCGTCACCCCCACAGATACCGATAATGATTTTATCAAGCTTCTCATAATCGGTAACGCACTTATCCTCTTCCATTTTCTTTTCGCGAGCTATTTGCTCGGTAAGAAGTGTTTTAAACTGTTCTACCGCCGCATCAATATACTTTTCCATTTTTATTCCTCCTTGGCGAACGCGAGCAGTCCGCCTGCTTTAAGTATTTTTTTCTGCCTATCTGTAAACGAACAGCAAAGGGCGATTTTTTCGCCGTTTGTTTCGTTTGTAAGAGCAATTTCACCGCTATCCATACCGGTAAATACATCTGCAAGCAAAAGATTATCTCCCTCGGATATTTTGCCGTAATCATCGGCATTTTTAAAGGTAAGCGGCAATATACCGGAGTTTATGAGGTTTGCCGCGTGAATTCGGGCAAAGCTTTTGGCAATTACTGCGCGAACGCCTAAATACATGGGAACTAACGCCGCATGCTCACGCGAAGAGCCCTGACCGTAGTTTGAGCCTCCGATTACAATACTTACACCGAGTGCCTTTGCGCGCTCGGGGAATGTTTTATCGCAAACGCCGAAGCAGAAGTTTGAAAGGTAGGGTATATTGGAGCGGTAGGGTAGAATTTTAGCTCCTGCCGGCATAATATGGTCGGTTGTGATATTATCACCGACTTTAAGAGATACTGTGGCTTTAAGCTCATTCTCCTGCGGTTTTGATTCGGGGAACGGCTTGATATTAGGCCCTCTCATTATCGCTACGCTTTCGGCAATACTCTCGGATACGGGCGGTATTACCGCGGTATCGTTTATCTTGAATTTCTCCGGCATTTTAACCTCAGGCATGGTACCGAGAAGTCTTGGGTCGGTAATTTCGCCGGTAAGTGCGGCGGCAACTGCAGTCTCAGGAGATACAAGATATACGCCTGCATCCGCCGTGCCGCTTCTGCCCTCAAAGTTACGGTTGAATGTACGAAGTGATACGCCTGCTGAATTCGGCGAAAAGCCCATACCGATACACGGTCCGCAAGCACACTCTAACAGGCGTGCGCCCGAAGCTATAATATCACTTAAAGCGCCGCAGTCACTAAGCATGGTAAGCACCTGCTTAGAGCCCGGGGAAATTGAAAGGCTTACTGTATCTTTGATGGTTTTACCCTTTAAAAGCGCGGCAACCTTGAGCATATCAAAAAGGGATGAATTTGTGCAGGAGCCGATACATACCTGATCAACCTTTGTACCTTTAAGTGACTCAACGGTTACAACATTATCAGGGCTGTGAGGGCAGGCTATCAGCGGTTTTAAAGTATCGAGGTCTATGTCTATTACCCTGTCATAAACCGCGTCAGGGTCGCTTTCAAGCGGCACAAAATCATTTTCTCTGCCCTGCGCGCTTAAAAACTCACGAGTTACATCGTCTGACGGGAAAATCGAGGTTGTAGCGCCAAGCTCTGTGCCCATATTGGTAATGGTAGCACGCTCGGGAACGGATAATCCTTTAATACCCTCTCCGCCCCACTCAATTATAGCGCCTACACCGCCTTTAACGGATAAAATACGCAGTATTTCAAGGCTTATATCCTTAGCGCTCACAAAGGGTTTCAGTTTACCTTTGAGATTTACCTTATACATTTTAGGGCAGGTAATATAATATGCTCCGCCGCCCATAGCCGCCGCAACATCCATACCTCCGGCACCCATAGCGAGCATACCGATACCGCCGCCTGTGGGCGTATGGCTATCCGAGCCTATGAGGGTTTTGCCCGGTATGCCGAAGCGCTCTAAATGCACCTGGTGGCAAATGCCGTTGCCGGGGCGTGAAAAATATATTCCGTGCTTTGACGCTACTGACTGTATGTATCTGTGGTCATCCGCATTCTCAAAGCCTGACTGCAAGGTGTTATGGTCGATATACGCTACACTCTTTTCGGTTTTGACCCTCGGCACTCCCATAGTTTCAAATTCAAGATATGCCATTGTACCGGTGGCGTCCTGAGTAAGAGTTTGGTCAATTCTCAGGGCAATTTCTTTACCCGGTATCATTTCGCCTGATACAAGGTGTGCTTTGATAATCTTTTGTGCTATTGTGTAACCCATTCCTTATTACTCCTTATTAAACATATGATTATAGGCGTTTTCAAGGTGCTTTTCTACAAGCTCTTTTGCCTTTTCCGCATCACCGGCGGCTATTGCCTCAAAAATATCTCTGTGTTCCTTAACAGATGCCTGTGCGCGGCTTTTATTTGAAATGGAAGCCCTTCTGTATTTTTGGATTTTCTTATGAAGGGGTATGAGCACATCGCTTAACACATTACTGCCTGACATTCTGTATATGGTTTCGTGAAAACGGCTATCCATACTCTTGATTTTATCGGCATCCTTTTTACCCAAATAAAATTCCTGAAATTCCACCGCTTCACGAAGATATTCAAGCTGTTCATCGGTTCTGCTTTGAGCTGCCAAAGCCGCGGCAGTAGGCTCAATTTTTTTCCTTATAAAAAATATATCCTCTAAATCACTCTCGGTAATACCTACAACTACCGAGCCTTTTCCGCTTTCCTCTATTATATGCTCTTGGGAAAGACGGCGAAGCGCCTCTCTTATAGGCGTGCGGCTGACACCCATACTCTGACTTAACTTACTTTCTGTAAGCAGCTCACCACGGGCGTATTTACCGCTTAAAATATCATTTTCAAGGTTCTCGAAAACCTGATCGGCAAGCGATATGGTTCTATGCTCCATCACTTCTCCCCCTCCTTTTCTATTTCGGCAATTTTACCCTCAATTTCCGAATTTGAAAGCGCGGTTGTTCTGCCGGACTCATATTCCTTATCTATCCACTCTTTCAGCTTAATTACAAGCGGTGACCGCTTATCGACAGCCTTTTCTTTGGTGAGTGAATAATTCTGGTTAATCCAATATGCTATACCCGCAAGACCGGAGGTTTTGCTCAGCAAAACAGAAACAGGTCGGTTAAGTATCTTTTCCGTATTGAAAATATTGTAGATTTCTTCGTCCTTTAAAAGACCGTCAGCGTGAATACCGGCGCGCGTTACATTGAAGTTTCTGCCTACAAACGGTGTCATAGGCGGTATTTTATAGCCGATATTATTCTTAAAGAAATATGCTATTTCTGTAATTACGGTAGGATCCATACCATCAAACGAGCCACGCAAAGATGCATACTCCATAACCATAGCTTCGAGCGGAACATTACCCGTTCTCTCGCCTATACCGAGCAGTGAACAGTTGACACCGGAAGCACCGTAAAGCCACGCTGTAGAGGCATTTGCCACAGCCTTATAAAAATCGTTATGACCGTGCCATTCAAGCATTTCATTAGGAACATCGGAGAAATGTTGAAGTCCGTAAATTATACCCGGAACACTTCTCGGAAGCGCAACCTCGGGGTACGGCACACCGTATCCCATAGTATCGCAAGCACGGATACGAACGGGAATACCGGCATCGTCAGACATTTTCATAAGCTCGTTTACAAAGGGTACTACGAAGCCGTAAAAATCAGCTCTGGTTATATCCTCAAGGTGACATCTCGGCATAACGCCTGCTTCAAACGCCTCAGCTACTGCCGCAAGATATGTATTCATAGCCTCGCGACGGGTCATTTTCAGCTTTTTGAATATGTGGTAGTCACTGCAAGAAACGAGTATTCCGGTTTCTCTGACGCCCAAATCCTTTACGAGCTTAAAATCCTGCTTGCTCGCTCTTATCCAGGTTGTGATTTCCGGGAATTTAAGACCTAATTCCTGGCATTTTAAAAGCGCCTCACGGTCTTTTTTACTATAAACAAAAAACTCGCTCTGCCTGATAATTCCATAGGGTCCGGAAAGGCGCGACATCAGCTTAAAAAGCTCAACTATCTGCTCAACAGTATATGGCTCTACTGACTGCTGACCGTCTCTGAAAGATGTATCGGTTATCCAAATATCCTTCGGCATTCCCATCGGCACTCTGCGGTGGTTGAATGCAATTCTCGGAACATCATCATAACTATATACCTCACGGTAAAGGTTGGGTTCCTTTACATCTTGAAGAGAATATTTATAAATGTTTGACTCGAGCAAATTTGTTTTATTAGAAAGCTCAAGCATTATACCACTCCTCACATTATTGTATGATTGCATACAATTATACTACCACACAAATATACTGTCAAGAGTTAAATTGCGATTTTTCTGCTATTATATCGGCAATTTCAGCAAAAGCGGTTGTTGTATCGGCGGTAGTTCCACCCTCCGAGAGAATAACCGCTACATATTCCGGCTCGTCCGCCGGAAAAAAACCGCAAAACCAGCTGTTATTGATTTTTTCGCCGGTTTCATCCACTCTTCCGGTTTGCGCAGTGGCGGTTTTACCTGCCGCGGTGACGGTTTTAGGTGCGGCAGAAGAAGCCGTGCCCACAGTAATTACATCGGCAAGGTAGTTTTTAAGTGTTTGTGCGGTGTTTTCGCTCATAGCGGCAGTGGGATAACCCCTGTTGTAATTTGAAATCTTGCCGTTTTTGGCGGTCTTTTTCACTACCGAAGGCATATAATATTTACCCTTATTTGCTATCGCCATATAAAGCGGCAGCATTGATACGGGGGATGCGGAAAGCTCACCTTGCCCTATGCTGAAATTTGCAAGCCTTGCCGGATTTGACAGTGTATTGGGATAAGGCAAGCTACCGGTGGCGGTGCTTATATTATCAGCAATTTTAATGCTGTTTCCAAAACCGAATATCCGTGCTTGCTTATATATTTTTTCGCCGCCTAAAATATCGGCATAATTATAAAAAAAGCAGTTACAGGACAGTGCAAGCGCCTGCCTTAAATCAACCGTACCGTGACCGTCTGCCTTATGGCATTTAAAAAATCTATCCACTATATAGTCCTTGCCGGTGCAATTATACTCGAAATCGGTTATACCGCTTTCAATTCCCGCGGCGGCTACACAGGATTTAAAAACCGAACCCACACTGTAAGAAGACAGTGTGCGGTTTAAAAACGGTGAATTTTCGTTCTCTAAAAAAGCAGATATATTTGAAGTATCAAACTGAGGGAGGCTCAGCATCACCTTAATTTCTCCGGTTTTTGCTTCCGCTACTACAACGGCTCCCTTTTCTATATGTCTGCTTGCCACATCACATACCGCGTTTTGCATATTTATATCTATTGTTGAAACAACAAAATTTGAAAGCGCAAATGATGTGTTTTCAAACCTCTGCTCGGTACCGGAAAGGATATTGCCCTTTCCGTCCGTTTCATATACTGCGTAGAGATAATTGTCGCTGTATAATATATCATCGTATGCCGCTTCAAGTCCCGATGCGCCGTGACCGGTATTATCAAGGTAACCTATAATATGGCAGGCATCAAATGAACCTTCGGTTTTATAGGCATAGGCGGTAGCAATACCTTCACATTCGATTTTTTCCGTCACTTCGACC
>CACXEV010000096.1 GCA_902766755.1 Oscillospiraceae bacterium
AACTTCTGCGCCCCTTTCAGGGGCTAAGCAAGTATTCACCCCTTATAGGGGTGGTGCATACCACCGGTTCACCGGTGGTTATGATTTATTATTAAACTAAAATCAAACATATGAGCTTGCAAAGCAGTTTTAAAGGAAGCTCGTCCGCTATTGCCGCGCGCTTTAAAGCATCGATTATACCGATATCTTTTTCGTTGCCGAAAATCCAACGCATTATACGGTCAACCGCAACATCAACATTTATCGTTTTATCATCATTCACAGCAGGTATGCCGCTTGAACTATCCGAAGAGTTATCTCTGATAAATTCATCTACATCTGTGACATCGTAATCAATATCCGGATATGTTTTGCCGCCGTTGAAGAAATAAACTAATGTGTCTATTGTGGATTCACTGAATGAATCAGGCATATCATTAAGCGAGAGTGCGGCATCATTCTTTTTATTGTAAACTACAATGTTTGTTTTAGCACCGCATACGGAACACTTTCTTGAAAGCATACCGGATTTTGAACCTTCAGCAATAACATCAATATTAAATTCACGATTCACGCTATGACCGGTGGCTTCCGATATTATGCTTTGTGAATTTCCGCACAGCCGGCAATAACGAACCTGAATGCCGTTTTTTGTGCATGTCTTTGTCACTGCCGAGTGCCAATCAAGATACTGATGTTCGCCCTCACAGGACTTTTGCACTTTAAGAGAACCATCGGAAGTCTCACACTTTATGCTTTTTGCCTTTTCGTTTGTAATATAAAGCTTGCTGATTTTAAGAGGATATGTTTTATCTTTTGCTTTATCATTAATTTTAAACTCAAAGCACATCAATATACCGTCATCACTTATACTATGCTTTCCGGTATAAGAAACAACTATCTTTCCGTCTTTTGTATGGTCATATACGGTAAAACCTGAAATCAAACTATTATGAGCGCCTACATAACTAAGCGATGATTTATCAAAGCTTAAACTGAAAGCAATATCAGAAAAACCCGGATTATTCCTGATTTTAATCGGGACATAAACAGTATCCTTAGGATTACCCGAGATATCTTCGGTTGATACTTCTGCTTTTTCACCGTCAGCAAAAGACGAAAAAGTAAAAAAACCGGGCAACGAAAGTGCTAAAGCTATGCAAATAATTATTGATATTATTCTTTTCAAGGCTATCACCTGCAGGTATATTATTGCAATATTACTATAACATTTTTTTAATATTTTGTCAATTATATAATACCTTATGTGCAGTTTTTTTATTTAATATGGGTTTTATATTCTTTTTTCTTGACAAACAGAGCAAATGAGTGTAATATATACCTATCAAAAAAAGGAGGTCGCAGCGATGTTCTGTAGGAATAACTATTTTTATTTTTATTACTTTAGTACGGACTGCCTGCCTTCTTTATTGAATTCAGCAGAATAATTTGCTGTGTTTAAGATAGGTTAGACAGTCCGCATTTGGCATTATAGCCGATGGCGGGCTTTTTGTTTTATTAAAGCATACAAGGAGAAAACTATGAACGAGAAAATGAAAGCGCTCGGAAACAGCCCTTCAAAGATAAGGGAAATATTTGAGTACTCAAGGGGAAGAAAAGCAATAATTGGTGAAGAAAATGTTTTTGATTTCAGTCTCGGTAACCCGAGTATACCTGCTCCTGAAACCGTTAATTCTTCCATTAAAAAGCTTATTGAATCGGAGAATAGTGTGTTTTTACACGGATATACATCGGCTCAAGGAGATATGGGGGTAAGGCAGGCAATTGCAGATTCAATTACAAAGCGGTTTTCTGTTACTGCCGGCGCTAACGATATCTATATGACCTGTGGAGCCGCCGCTTCGCTTACAATAACCTTAAAGGCAATATGTAATCCGGGCGACGAGGTAATAGTTTTGGCTCCGTTTTTTCCTGAGTATAGTGTGTTTATTGAAAATGCCGGGGCAGTAAAAACGGTTGTGAGCACATCGGCTCCGGATTTTAAGCTGGACTTTGATGCGCTTAGCGAGGCAATAAGCAAAAAGACTGCCGCTGTTATCGTGAATTTTCCGAATAATCCTACAGGTGCAGTGCTTGATAATACTGAAGCCGCGAAGCTCGCTGAGGTTTTAAATAAAAAGTCTGCCGAGTTTTCTCATCCGATTTATCTTATTTCAGACGAGCCTTATAGGGAGCTTTCTTATGAATCTCCGGCTCCGTTTTTGCCTAAATACTATAAAAACACTATTGTTGACTATTCATTTAGTAAATCTCTGTCTCTCCCGGGTGAGCGTATAGGATATATTTTTGTTCCGGATTTTGTCGAGTGCGGACGGGATATTTATGCCGCGGTTTGCGGCGCCGGAAGAAGTATGGGTTATGTATGCGCTCCGAGTCTTATGCAGTATGCTATAAAAAACTGTGTTTTTGATACATCGGATATAGCGGCTTATAATACAAATCGAACCATGCTTTATAACGCGCTTACAGATATAGGATATACCGTAACAAAACCGGGAGGAGCCTTTTATCTGTTTTTAAAATCTCCTTCGGGTGACGGCAATGAATTTTGCGAGCGTGCAAAGAAGCATGAGATACTTATGGTACCGAGCGATAGCTTCGGCATAAACGGATATGCCCGGCTTGCATATTGCGTAAAGCGAGAAACAATAGAAAAATCAATACCTGCATTTAAGGCGCTTATGGAGGAATATAGGTAATAGTATGTCAAAACTTGATGAAGCCAGAAAAGAGATAAACAATATTGATGAAAAGATAGCTGCTTTATTTGAAGCGCGTATGGATGCCGTAAGCAAGGTGGCTGAATATAAGCGTGAGCATGGTCTTAGTGTTGAGGACTCCGGCAGGGAACAGAAACTGCTGAAGTCTAACAGCGAGCACATTAAAAATGAGACATATAAACCTTACTATATTAATTTTCAAAACGAGGTTATGCGAGTTTCAAAGGCTTTTCAGCATCGCTTGCTTGACGGTATGCGTATTGCTTTCAGCGGAACGCGGGGTGCGTTCGCCGATATTACCGCGGCAAAAATTTTTCCTGACGGTGACGCAATAGGATATAAAGATTTTAAGGCGGCGTATGATTCGGTTGTGTCCGGTGAGTGTGATAGCGTCCTCCTTCCGCTTGAAAACAGTGTGGGCGGGGATGTCGGTACAGTTATGGATTTGTGCTTTTTCGGACCGCTTTTTGTAAATGGCATATATGAAACCGAAATAATACAAAATTTGCTTGCTGTAAAGGGCGCTACTATTGAGAGCATCAAAACCGTTGTAAGTCATCCGCAGGCGCTCAGTCAATGCTCTGAGTATATCAGAGAACATGGATTTGAGGCTCTGGAGGCGGTCAATACCGCCGTAGCGGCAAAGCATGTAAGTGAGGCTTCCCGTAATGATTTAGCGGCGATAGGAAGCGCATACGCCGCAAAAGAATTCGGACTTAATATAATAGAAAGTCATATAAACCAAAGCTCAAGTAATACAACGAGATTTGCGGTTCTGTCAAGAGCTTTAAAGGCTCCGTCAGATACCGATGATCGCTTTATTTTGCTTTTTACAGTCAAAAATATTGCCGGTGCTTTAGGACAGGCTGTTTCCCTTATAGGTGAACACGGATTTAACCTCCGGGCCCTTAAGAGCAGACCTACAAAGGAGCTTATCTGGAATTATTATTTCTATGCCGAGGGTGAGGGTAATATCAACAGTGAAAAGGGCAAAGAGATGTTAAAATCCCTTAAAAGCTGTTGTCTCGATATAAAAGTGCTTGGCAGCTTTGAAAAAGAAATTCGTATATAAGAGGGTAAATATATGGTAATACCTGTAAAAACGGCACTTGGCGGATATGATATAGTAATCGAGCGCGGTGCGTTAAAAAGCATAGGAAAACTTATAAATCTTGATCGCAAGGTGCTGGTGGTGACGGATGACGGCGTACCGGCAGAATATTCACAAACAGTTGCCGATATGGCATCAGAGTCGTTAGTTCTTGTGATACCGCAGGGCGAAGAGTCAAAGAATTTTGATAATTATAAAAAAATATTAGAGGCTTTGCTGGGTGCTGATTTTACAAGGAGCGATTGCATAGTTGCCGTAGGCGGCGGCGTTGTGGGTGATATGGCTGGCTTTGCCTCCGCTACATATATGCGCGGCATAGATTTTTATAATATACCGACAACCGTATTATCTCAGGTTGATTCATCAGTCGGAGGAAAAACCGCTATAGATTTCGGCGGCTATAAAAATACAGTAGGCGCGTTTTTCCCTCCAAGGGCGGTAATAATTGATCCGGACACTTTAAAAACGCTCGATAGCCGCCAGATATCGAACGGCCTTGCCGAGGCTCTTAAGATGTCGGCAACTTTTGATGAAGAGCTTTTTGCTATCTTTGAAAGCGGAAAAGCTTTAACAGAGCTTGATAGAGTAATTGAAAAATCAGTTCAGATAAAAAAGCGGGTGGTAGAGGCCGATGAGCGTGAGTCCGGGCTTCGAAAAGTACTTAATTTCGGGCATACGATAGGTCATGCTGTTGAGGTTTCCAATAATAATCTTTTGCACGGTGAGTGCGTTGGTATCGGAATGCTATATATGTGTGATGACAGTGTGCGTAAGCGCATTGAAACCGCTCTTAAAAATCTGAATCTGCCAACTAAGGCAAATGCGGAATTTAAAAGTATCGGCGATGCGATATTGCATGATAAAAAAGCAACCGGGGATATGATTACAACCGTTTTTGTAAACAGTATCGGAAGCTTTGATTTTGTTACCGAGAACACTGATTCGTTTTTAAAGAAATTAGAAGGTAGGTGGAAATAGTGAAAAACTCATTTGGCGATAGTATAAGTATTACCCTTTTCGGTGAGAGTCACGGTCCGGCTATCGGTGCTATAATTGACGGTTTGTCTCCCGGCATTAAGGTGGATGAGGACTTTATAAAAAAACAGCTTTCTCTCCGCCGTCCGCAGGGCAGAATTTCAACACCGAGAAGTGAACAGGATAAATTCAGTATTTTAAGCGGTGTGCATAACGGATATACCTGCGGTACGCCTGTTTGTATAACGATAGAAAACAGTGATGTAAAAACCAAGGATTATGCGTCACTACAATGTTTACCGCGTCCCTCTCATGCTGATTTTACTGCAAGAGAAAAATATCATGGCTTTGAGTTTTCCGCAGGGGGCGGACATTTTAGCGGAAGAATAACTGCTTCAATTGTAGCGGCGGCGGCTATTATTATACCGGCGCTTAATAAAAAAGGAATATACATAGGCACTCATATCAAAAGGATAGCTGATATTTTTGACAGGGATTTTTCCGATTATTCTGCAGATATTGATTACCTTTCCAATAATTATTTTGCGGTTCTCGATAAATCGGCTTCCCAAAGGATGAACGAAAAAATTATTTCAATTGCTAACGAAGGGGATAGCATAGGAGGTATACTTGAAACTGCCGTTTGCGGTATGCCTGCAGGCGTAGGGGAACCCTGGTTTGATACTGTGGAGGGCAAGATTTCTCATGCGCTGTTCTCTATCCCTGCCGTAAAAGCGGTTGAGTTTGGCGCGGGTTTTTTGTTTGCGGATATGTGCGGCTGTGAGGCTAACGATGTTTTTATAGTAAATGACGGGAAGATTAAAACAAAAACTAATAACAATGGCGGCGTTTTAGGCGGTATTTCAAGCGGTATGCCTATAATATTCAGATGTGCCGTAAAGCCTACGCCTACTATTTCTAAACTTCAAAAAACCGTGGATATGAAAACACTGGAAGAAGCCGATATATTGGCACCTGGCAGGCATGATCCTTGCATTGTACATAGGGCGAGAATAGTTGTTGATTCGATAACAGCTCTTACAATTGCCGATATGCTGGCGTTTCGCTACGGTACAGATTGGTTGGCTTAATATGAAATACGGTCTGATTGGCGGAAAACTGGTACATAGCTTTTCCAAAGAAATACACAGTAGACTTTGCGGTTATGAATATGAGCTTAAAGAATTAAGCAAAAAAGATTTGCCTGACTTTTTAAAAAACCGTGATTTTTCCGGGATAAATGTTACTATACCTTATAAGACGACAGTAATCGGTTACTTGGATGAAATAGACGATGCTGCCCGGCAAATAGGTGCTGTGAATACTATTGTGAACAGAAACGGAAAACTTTACGGTTATAATACCGATGCTTTTGGCCTTTTGTATTTAATAAAGAAAAACGGTATCGGGTTTGACGGTAAAAGGGTTCTTATTTTGGGAAGCGGTGGAACATCCAAAACGGCGGAATTTGTGGCAAAAAACCTTAAAGTTCTTAGTGTAATGCGGGTATCGAGAAAACAAAAAGAAGGTTTTATTACATACGCAGAGGCGGAGAATTTATATAATGATGCCGATATAATTATTAATACAACGCCTTGCGGAATGTTCCCCGATACTGAAAACACACCTATTGATTTACGAAAATTCCAAAATCTATGTGCTGTGATAGATGTTATATATAATCCTCTTAAAACTCGCCTTATACTCGGTGCTGAAAAACGGGGTTTGACTGCTGCCGGCGGTCTTTATATGCTTGTAATGCAGGCAGTAGGCGCGGCTGAGCTTTTTACCGGCGAAAAGGTTAGTTTAGACAAAGTAAATGATGTTTACAGAGCTATAAAAAGGGAAAAGCAGAATATTGTGCTTATAGGTATGCCGTCAAGCGGTAAAACAACAATCGGAAAAGAGCTTTCAAATAAGCTGGGTATGCCGTTTTTTGATAGCGACGAGGTTATAAAAAATAAAACCGGGCGCACACCTGCGGAAATTATAAGAAGTGACGGCGAACCGGCTTTCAGGAAACTTGAGAGCGAGGTAATATCGGAGCTGTCTAAAAGCAATCATATAGTGATAGCTACGGGCGGCGGTGCGCCTACCGTTTATGATAATGTACTATCTTTAAAGTCCAACGGCAGGGTGTATTTTATAGACCGCCCATATCACTTATTGGAGGCTACACCCGATAGGCCGCTTTCGTCATCAAAAGAGGCTTTGCGTTCTTTATATGAAAGCAGAATAGATGTTTACCGTGCGGCGGCTGATGTAAGAGTTAATAATGACTGTGATATTGAATATGTAGAAAACTATATAAGGAAAGATTTTTGTTATGAAGATACTTGTGATTAACGGACCTAATCTTAATATGCTCGGCATTCGTGAACCAGATATTTACGGCGGTAAAACATATAGTGACCTTTGTGATATGATAAATGAACACTCCATAAAATCCGGCATTGAAACCGAAATATACCAGTCAAACCACGAGGGAGCAATTGTCGATAAAATACAGGATGCATACGGTAAGTTTGATGGTATTGTAATAAATCCAGCCGCCTATACTCATACAAGTGTTGCTATTCTTGATGCGCTCAAAGCAGTTAGTATCCCCACTGTAGAAGTTCATATATCAGATGTTGATAAAAGGGAAAACTTCAGAAAAATCAGCTTTATTCGCCCCATTTGCAAAAAAAGTATTTTTGGTAAAGGTTTTAATGGCTATATTGATGCTGTTGATTATTTAATTGAAAACTACGGTGATAACTTATGACAGTTTACATAAACCCGTCAAAGGCGTGCGGCAGTATAACTGCACCGCCCTCAAAATCCGTATCCCACCGCGCACTTATCTGTGCCGCGCTTTCCGGCGGTTCGGAAATATATAATATTTCATACAGTAACGATATTAAAGCTACACTTTCTTCTCTTGAAAAAATGGGAGCTTCGGTAAAGAAAAGCGAAGGTAGCATTACACTTGGCGGATTGGATGCTCAATCAATAAAGAGAGTCAGCCTTGATTGCGGTGAGAGCGGAAGCACACTTCGATTTTTAATTCCTCTTTGTATGTTATCGGGCGGGGAAATTACCCTCAAAGGCACTAAGCGGCTTTTTGAGCGCGACTTATCCGTATATAAAAGTATTGCAAAATCTGAGGGTATTAAGTTTATATTATCAGACACTTCACTTACATTAAAAGGCAAGCTGAAAGCAGGTAAATTTTCTGTTCGCGGCGATATATCAAGTCAGTTTGTTTCGGGACTTATGTTTGCATTACCGCTTTTGAAAGAGGATAGTTTAATCGAATTTGAAACCCCTATAGAGAGTAAGCCGTATATTGATATGACCGTAGCGGTATTATCACATTTCGGGATTAAAATTGATGCACTTCAAAACGGATATGGGATAAAGGGAAATCAAGCTTACTTAAAAACCGAATATACGGTTGAAGGGGATTATTCTAACGCCGCAAATCTGGATGCTTTTAATTTGTTTGGTGGTAATGTAGCGGTAGAGGGACTGAAAACCGATACCACACAAGGAGATAGTGTTTATAAAGAAATCTTTAAGACTATCACTGCCGGCGGCAGTTATGATTTGAGCGACTGCCCTGATTTGGCGCCCTTGCTTTTCGGTATTTCAGCATATCATTCGGGAGCGCGGTTTACCGGCACAGCACGCCTTAAAATCAAGGAGAGTGACAGGGCTTCCGCTATGCGGGAAGAGCTTTTGAAGTTTGGCGCAAATATTTCTCTGTATGATAATGAGGTATTAATTAAAAAAGCTGAACTACATACTCCGTCAGCCCCGATTTGCTCACATAATGACCATAGAATAGTTATGGAGCTGTGTCCTCTTTTGTCGGTCTATGGCGGTAAAATCAAAGATGCAGAAGCTGTAAATAAAAGTTATCCCGCTTTTTTTGAAGACATTAAAAAACTGGGCATTGAGGTAAAAATATATGATGATCGATAAAAGCAGCAAAATTTTAATAGTAGGGCTCGGTCTTATAGGCGGAAGCTATGCTATGGCTCTTACAAAGAAAGGCTATATGGTTTTTGCAATAACAAAAGAGCAGGACGATATAGATTATGCGATAGAAAACGGTATTATCTGCTCCGGCAGTACTGATGTTGATATAGAATTGGTTTCGGGCGCCGATATAATTGTTTTTGCGCTTTATCCTCATATTTTCGTCGATTGGATGGAGAAATACGGTAAATATATATCTCCCGGTACTCTTATTACCGATGTAACAGGTGTAAAGGGTGCGGTAATAGATAAGGTTAACGCTTTAGTGCCGCAAGGCGTCGAATTTATCGCGGCTCACCCTATGGCAGGTAAAGAAGTTTACGGTGTAAAGAATGCGGATAGCAGTATTTTTTCTGATGCAAATTTTATAGTTGTTCCAACGAGGGATAATACGCCTTCCGCAATAGAAAAATGTAAAGAACTCGGTGAAATATTGGGCTTTAGGCGTATATCTTATTTAAATCCCAAACAACACGATGAGATGATAGCTTTTCTTTCGCAGTTGACGCATTGTATCGCCGTATCGCTGATGTGCGCGAACGGTGACCCCAATCTTGTAAGCTATACAGGTGATTCATTCAGAGATTTAACCAGAATTGCAAATATTAATGAGGAAATGTGGAGTGAATTGTTTTTGCTTAATAAGCAGGCGCTCTTATATGAAATGGATTGTTATCGCACATGTTTTGACAGACTTTATAATGCGATAAATGAGGACGATGAGCAGACACTTAAAAGTATGATGCGTCTGTCTACCGCCAGGAGAAAAATGTTCGGCAAGGAGAAGGATAAAAAATGAATATGGATTTTTTAAGGAAACTGCCTATTCCAAAGGATGTTAAAGCGCAGTATCCCGTAACAGAAGAGCTCGCCTGTATAAAGGCAAAAAGAGATAAAGAAATATCTGACGTTTTTTTAGGTAAAAGCGATAAGTTTGTCCTTATTATCGGGCCATGCTCGGCTGATAACAGCGAAGCGGTGCTTGATTATATAAGCCGGCTTAAAGTTGCGGCAGACAAGGTAAAGGATAAAGTGATAATAATACCGCGGATTTATACCAACAAACCTCGCACAACGGGAGTCGGATATAAGGGTATGCTTCATCAGCCTGATCCCAATCAAAACCCTGATATGCTTAAAGGCATTGTCGCTATAAGGCAGCTTCATATGAGTGCGCTCAGCGATTACGGCTTTACCTGTGCGGATGAAATGCTTTATCCCGAAAACCATCGTTATTTATCCGATTTGTTAGCCTATGTGGCAGTGGGTGCGCGTTCGGTGGAAAATCAACAGCATCGCCTTACAGCGAGCGGTCTCAATGTCCCTGTCGGTATGAAAAACCCCACAGGCGGCGATATGCATGTAATGCTTAATTCAATTATTGCGGCAAGGGGAAGTCACACTTTTATTTACAGAGGTTGGGAGGTAAAATCCCACGGCAACCCTATGGCTCACGCCATCTTAAGAGGCTATGTCGATTTTTCAGGCAAATGTATATCTAACTATCATTATGAAGATCTGCTTTCCCTCTATGAGCTGTATAACGAAGCCGGTATCGGCAATCCGGCGGCAATAGTAGATGCAAATCATGCCAATTCCGGAAAACAATATATTGAGCAGATAAGAATAGCCGAGGATGTTATTCATAGCTGCAATAATAATGTCGATATAAGAAAACTTGTAAAGGGCATTATGATAGAAAGCTATATTGAGGATGGAAATCAGCCGATAGACGGTCATATATACGGTAAATCAATTACCGATCCCTGCCTTGGTTGGGATAAAACCGAACAACTGATTTACAGAATTGCAGATATAATAAAATGATTGCGGGTTGAAATTATGATTACGATCAAAAATGATTGTTTAACGGTTAAAATAAGCGAAACAGGCGCTGAAATTAAAAGTATTATGTATAATGATACTGAGTATATATGGGAAGGCAAGCCCGAGATTTGGAACGGTTCCGCTCCCTTGCTTTTCCCGATTTGCGGGGGACTGAAAGACAATAAGTACATATTAAACGGTAAGGAGTATACACTCACAAAGCACGGCTTTGCGAGAAGAAAAACTTTTACGGTTGAAAATGCGGATAAAAGCTCGGCGGTATTCCTGCTTTCTGCGGATGAGGAAACAAAGAAGGGATTTCCGTTTGATTTTGAATTGCGCGTAATATACACGCTGTCGGGTAAAACCTTAAAAATTGATTATTCGGTTAAGAATTTGAGCGGCGATACAATGTATTTCAATATCGGCTCTCACGAGGCTTATTATACGCCCGAGGGAATAGAAGATTACGATGTTATTTTTCCTCAAAGCGAAACCCTTTCAAGCTGTGGAATATACGGTAATCTGCTTACAGACCAAACGCTTCCGATTATTAAGGATAGCTCTGTTTTACCCCTTTATGATAAATATTTTACGGTTGACGCGCTCGTCTTTACCGATTTAAAATCCCGTAGCGCAGTACTCAGAAACCGCAAAACCGGCAGGGCTATCGAGGTTAGCTTTCCGGATGATAAATATTTTCTTTTGTGGCATAAGCACGGCGCACCTTATATCTGCTTGGAGCCGTGGAACGGAATACCCGATAAGGTGGGCTCAAGCTATAATATAGCTGAAAAAGAAGGCATAACGGCACTTAAAGGCAATTCAGAATATACACATACCCATTCGGTGACAATAATGTAAAAATAAAATCGGCGTATTAAGCGCCGGTTTTTTATTTTGAGAATTATGTGATAGTTGCAGGCATATATACAACTCTTTGTTTTACTATTTAAATAAAAAAAGAAAGCACCGCACCTTTGGTGCGATACTCTCTTTTTGGTGGAGGCGGGGAGAGTCGAACTCCCGTCCAAAAACCAATTCCCGTCGGCATCTCCGAGCGCAGATATTTGATTAATTTCCCGAAAAAGTCACTCAAATATCAAAGCGAAATTTCCGGTAGCCTTTAAGTTATGACGGCAAATAAGGCGCTCTGCCGTTCACATTTACCGCTGATTAACACCCGTATAGAACCGCGGTACTTCCTATACGGATGGCGGCTTAATTAAGCCGCAAGAGCAACTGTATTTTTGTCAGTTAATTTTAAATTGCAGATTTTAAAGCGGTTCTGCACCTCTGCTCGCTTCCGGCGGTTCAAAGCCCCTGTCGAAACCTTTACGCCCCCATTTATCTTTGTTGCTCTTTTATAGCTCTGCTTATCGCGCGGTCGGCATCCTTCTTAGCAGCTACTGCACGCTTATCATGAAGCTGTTTACCTTTACAAAGGCCAACCTGCACTTTAACAAGAGAACCTTTAAAATATATCGAAAGCGGTACAAGCGTAAGACCTTGCTGTTTAACTGTGCCAAACAGGCGCATTATCTCACGTTTATGCATCAAAAGCTTTCGGTCTCGGGTGGGCAATTTATTGAATATATTACCGTGGTCATACGGGCTTATATGCATTTGCTTGATAATAAGCTCACCCTTTTCAATATTGCACCATGCATCCTTAAGGTTAACTCCACCTGCACGGAGAGATTTTACTTCGGTACCAGATAGTGAAATGCCGGCTTCGTAGCTTTCAAGAACAAAATATTCGTGGAAAGCTTTTTTGTTTTTTGCAATTGTCTTGATGTTATCCACCGGCTAACCCTCCTTTATATCAAAGTAAAAAATCCTCAGCCTTATAATCTTTTGAAATGTTTTGACTTTCCGGTATGCGTTTTAAGGGGTCGTATTTATACTTTCTGCAATAGTCATTTTCGGTAGTTACCCCTCGTTTGATACAAAAGACTTCGTTTGTGTATTCTGATTTTTTGCCGTGCACACACCAAAGACAAGACTTTTTTAAATCCTTGTTAAACATATTTGAGGACACAATATCACCCCACGGATGACATTATATCATATCTTTTATAATATTTCCACTATGTTTTTTTGAAACAATATTTATCAGCAGAACTATGACCATAATAAGCAACGAGAAACTAAGCGCAAGACTCGAATATGTGAATTTACTTTGTAGTGTCGTATTATTGCTGAAGGTGGGAACGCTTATTTTAAATATCCTTATTATTGCAGTTGTTATAAGCACACTTAATAATCCGTGAATAATCCTTACAGCTGAAAAAACGGCAATATTCGGTTTGATGTTTTCACTTACAAACAACACCTGCATCCAAATTGATATACCTGAAAAACCTAACAGAAAAGATATAACGTATATATTGCCGCTTTGTTTTACAGCGGATGTAACTTCGGTAAAGTAAAGCAGTATTGACAGCGGCTTAAATCCTTGTGAAAAATGCAAAACGTACTCATTAACCACCGAAAAAAATATCACAAAGGCACAGATAGATATGCAAGCATCTGTGGCGCCTTTGATGCTCAAAACAAAATTATCCGACAATGAGAGTGATTTATTGGGGAGTTTGTTTTGATTATTGCTTAAAATATAATGCGGAATTAAAGCGGCTGATATTATAACTGATGAAGCAATATGCGATGCAAACAGTATATAGCCGAGCATAACACTGCCAAGTAAACCTTTTCCTACTGCAACAATTATAAAAGCAGGTCCGGCATTTATATAAAACGGTAAGATTTTTCGGGCTGTCTCTTTGCTTAATTGATTGCTTTTACATAGTTCGCAAATAAGTTTTGCACCTATCGGATAGCCGCCTATTAATGACAATAGAAAAAGTGCAAGGCATTTTTTATTTATGCTTTTAAAAGCGGATGTATTAATTAAAAATAGCACCGGCACCGCAAAAGGGAAAAGAGCGGGTATCAGTGCACCGGAGCATAGCATCAGCCCCTTTTGGGCTCCTGCCGCACATACCTTTGGAGCGCTTATTATAAGCCCCATAAAGAATATTGCCGAAAACGAAAAGAAATAATCAGAATATTGCTTTTTAAATGACATAAAAACACCTCACAAAATATTATGAAAACAGAATTATTATAATGTTTTTTTCATAATCTGTAATATACTGTTTTTTCGGAAGGTGTAAGTGTTGTCAAGGTTCAGATTTAAGACTAATGGAGAAAAGAAAAAATTAAGGATATTCAGGTATGAAAAAGAGTCGGATAGCAGAAAAAAACTGTTGACTCCTCAAATTGAAATGCTTTCAAATAAAGAACTAAATCTTGATGGTTGCAAGGGAATAATTGAATATAATGATGTCTATATAAGAATAAAAGTATCAAGTGGTGAAATAACGGTTACCGGAGTCTCGCTTAATATTCCTGTTTTTGAGGGCCCTACAATTACGGTTTCGGGAGATATTAAGTCGGTAGAGTTTAATGTAAGGTGATAATATGATATTGTGGCTTTTGCGATATTTAAGAGGCTATTTATATGTGCAATTTGAAGGCGTTTATTCTGAAAAAATTTTAAGTATCCTTACTAATGAAAAAATATCGGTTTGGCGGCTTAAATACTCAGATGGCACTATATACGGAAGAATGTTTGCAAAGGATTTCAAAAAAATCAGAAAAATCAGAAAAAACACAGATGTAAAAATAAGAATAACGGAAAAACACGGATTTCCGTTTTTTTGGAAAAGATACAGTCGCCGTTCGGGATTTTTGTTGGGGGCGCTTATTTTTTTTGTCCTGTTAAAGTTTCTGTCCACATTTATTTGGGTTATAAATGTGGATGGGAATGTGCGGGTAAAGTCTTCCGATATTATTAAAACGCTGAATGAAATAGGTGTAAAAGAGGAAATGAGGGCATCTGATATTGATGCAAAAGAGCTGGCTCAGAAATTGCTTATAAAAAGAGAAGATTTAGCATGGGCTTCACTCAATATTGAAGGGTGCGTTTTAAATGTTAATGTCAGCGAGGTTAAAAAGAAACCGAAAACATATAGCGGTGAGCCATCAAACCTCATTGCCGCAACCGACGGTATTATAAAAAAGGTCGAAGCGGTTTGTGGAGATGTTAAGGTGAAAATCGGGGAAAATGTACATAAGGGAGATTTGCTGGTCTCCGGAATAATTGAGAGTATGTCAAGTACGGCGTTTGTAAAAAGTAACGCTGTTGTAATAGCGCAGGTTGAGAAAAAATTTACAAAAACCGCACAATTTTCAAAATCTGTTGAACTTAAAACCGGCAAAAACTATTATCAGAGAATTTTTGAAATTTTAGGCGTTGATATTCCGCTGTTTTTGCCGAGAAATATGAATAATGTGCATGCTGAAACCGGTTCTTACAGGGCGAAATTGTTTGGTAAAAAAATACCTGTTACACTTTATTGCAGGAAGCTTTCGGTTTATGAAAAAACAAATGTTTTTTTCAGTGAAGAAGATCTTAAAAATCAATTGTCCGGTAAGCTTAAAGATTTTTTTGATAACAGTGATATAGAAGGATATATACCGATAGGAACTGATTATTATACCGGTGACAAAGAAGTCACCGTTTCTCACAGATATTTATGTGATATCAATATAGCTGAGGAAAGCAAAATATTGTTAGAGCAATAAATTGACAAAGAATAAATAATAAAGTATAATTATAAAAAATTAAGGGAGCTGTTTAATTGGAGAAATTAATTGATGTTGGAAGGGTAGAACAACTTGTAAATCTGTTTGGTAATTTCGATGAGAATATAAAAGTTATCGAGAAAAAGTATAATGTGAGAATTACATCTCATTCGGACAGCCTGAGAGTAAGCGGAGATGAGAAATCCGTTCTCAGCGCCGAAAGGGTCATAAGCGGCTTAATAAAAATGGTTGAGAAAGGCGAGAATATTACGCCCTTGCGCGTTGATTTTGTTATAAATACAGTTGAGGACGGTGAGGATGATAAAATATCCTCGTTGCTCGATTCGGATTGTATTTGCGTAACCTCAAAAGGGAAACCGGTAAAACCGAAAACCATAGGTCAGAAAAAATATGTTGATGCGATACAGAACAATACTGTAACACTGGGCATCGGACCCGCAGGTACAGGTAAAACATATTTGGCAGTGGCTGAAGCTGTAAGCGCTTTCAGATCTAAAAAAGTAAATCGGATTATCCTAACCCGTCCCGCGGTTGAGGCAGGGGAGCGGCTGGGCTTTTTGCCGGGTGATTTACAGCAAAAAATAGACCCCTATCTTCGCCCCCTCTATGATGCACTTTTTGATATGTTAGGCGCAGAGAGCTTTCAAAAATGTCAGGAGCGAGGAGATATAGAAGTGGCACCGCTGGCGTATATGCGCGGCAGAACACTTGATGACAGCTTTATTATTCTTGACGAGGCGCAAAATACCACTAACGAGCAGATGAAAATGTTTCTGACCCGATTAGGCTTTAATTCAAAAGCGGTAGTGACCGGTGATATAACGCAGGTGGATTTGATAGAACCTAAACGATCAGGTCTTAAAACTGCGATGAGAATACTGAAGGGTATTGATGATATAGCGGTAGTAACTCTTTCGGGGAAAGATGTTGTAAGGCACAGACTTGTGCAGGAAATTATCAAGGCATATGAAAAACACGGAGGGGAAAATGTCCGCAAAGGTAACAATTTACGATAAGCAAAATAAGATAAAAACAACTGCCGAAATACGCCGTCTTATCAGAAAAGCCTGTTCATATACCCTTAAAAGCGAAGCTTTTGAGGGTGATGCGGAAATAGATGTTTCTCTGGTGGATGATGATCAGATAAAAGAGATAAACTCTCAGTTTCGCGGTATTAACGCTTCTACGGATGTTTTATCCTTTCCGTTAGGTGAAAACGGCGAGTATGATATAAATTTTGCTTCCGGAGCTTTTATGCTTGGAGATGTTGTGCTATCGGTGGAACACGCAATTTGTCAAGCTGAACTTTATGGGCACAGCGTTGAGAGAGAAATCGCGTATCTTACCGTACATTCGATGCTTCATTTGCTCGGATATGACCATATTCACAGCGAAGAAGAAAAAGCGGTTATGCGTCAGCATGAAGAAAGCGTTATGAAAAAGCTAAACTTAGAAAGGTAGTTAAAATGGCGAAGAAAACTGCGTTTATAGCTCTGCTTGGCAGGGCAAATGTCGGAAAATCATCACTTCTTAACAGTATTATCGGTACAAAGGTCGCCATAGTGTCGGACAAGCCTCAAACTACCCGTACACGCATTATGGGCGTTTTAAACGACCGGGAGGATCAGTATGTTTTTATCGATACCCCCGGTTTCCATAAACCTAAAAATCTGCTTGACGATAAAATGAACAAAGCAGTTTACGGAGGACTCGGCGATGTTGACGCGGCAGTCTTGGTTGTTGATGCGGCGCCGGGGTTTAAATTTGACTATGACAATTTACCTAAAGCGGAAGAGGTTTTGCTTGAAAATATTTTTGAAAAGAAAATCCCTTGTATACTTGTGATAAACAAAATTGATTTGCTTAAAGAAAAGGATGAATTGCTCGGCATTATCGGCGCTTATACCGGAAAATATGATTTTAATTCAGTGATTCCGCTTTCGGCAAAAACCGGCGACGGTATAGATATTTTAAAAAGCGAAATATCGCAGTTTTTAAAAGTTTCGCCGCATTTCTTTTCTGATGAAGATTATACCGATCAGCCGGATAAGGTTTTTGTATCGGAGATAATACGAGAAAAACTTTTAAAGCTTTTAAGTAAAGAGGTGCCGCACGGTATTGCCGTAGACATAGAAAGATTTTTTGAAACCGATAATAAATCAGGAGAACCTATTATCAATGTTGAGGCGGTAATTTATTGCGAACGCGATTCTCATAAAGGAATTATTATCGGAAAGGGCGGCAGTATGCTTAAACGCGTGGGTACTATGTCGAGATATGATATAGAAAAATTTTTCGGTGCCAAGGTTTCACTTAAGCTTTGGGTTAAAGTTAAAGAGGATTGGCGCAATCGTGAAGGCATAATAAGATCGTTAGGGCTTGACAGTTTGTCTTAAATTTCCTCATATAAACACTTTTATTTTTGCAAACAATTATTTGTAAGAAGAGGTGTTTTTATGGAAAAAGAAAAGTTTTGGTTAAAGTTTATAATTTCGGGTAAAGCCGAGGACTATATTAACTATTCAAACAAAAAACGCGAAGAAGAAATATGCGAGGTGGATAATTATTCGCTTTACAACGGATGCACTGGTGATAGGTCAAAGCAGTATAGGTGATAATGATCGCCTGATTACCTTGTTTACAAAAGATTACGGTATAATAAGAGCCTTTGCCGTTGGCGCTAAAAGCGTCAAGAGTAAACGCGGCAGTGCTACGGCACTTTTATCATATTCAAACTTTAATATTGATAAAAAAGGCGATACATATAAGATTGTTGAAGCAACTGCCAATAAAGTCTTTTTCGGAGCCGGAAG
>CACXEV010000097.1 GCA_902766755.1 Oscillospiraceae bacterium
ATGAATCGATACAAAGCACATCCGCACCTGCGTTTACAAGGGCAGGAACACGCTCTGCATAATCCCTCGTATTTATTCCGGCACCGACTATGTATCTTTTGTGCTCATCAAGTAATTCATTGGGGTTTTCTTTATGTGCATCATAGTCCTTACGGAAAACAAAGTATTTAAGGTTTCCGTCTTTATCAACTATCGGAAGGGAATTGAGCTTATGTTCCCATATTATGTCGTTAGCCTGCTTTAAAGTTGTGGTATCGTCGGCAGTAATAAGTTTGCTCAGCGGTGTCATAAACTCCTTGACTTTAAGGGTGGGCTCCATACGGCTTACTCTGTAATCTCTTCCGGTTACTATACCTAATAGTTTACCGTTGGCGGTAGCATCAGATGTAATCGCCACGGTTGAATATCCGTTCTTTTCTTTCAGGCGCAGAACATCCGCCAGAGTATCTTCAGGGGATAAATTTGAATCACTTACAACAAAACCGGCTTTATAGGATTTTGCCTTTAAAACCATAGCGGCTTCGTCCTCTACCGACTGTGAGCCATATATAAACGAAACGCCGCCCTCGCGAGCAAGAGCTACGGCAAGCTTGTCCCCTGATACAGACTGCATTATAGCCGAAGTAAGGGGTATATTCATGGATATTGCCGGCTTTTCACCCTTTTTGAATTTTACGAGCGGTGTTTTAAGTGAAACATTTGCCGGAATACAGTTTGATGATGAGTAACCGGGTACTAAAAGGTACTCGTTAAATGTATGAGAAGTCTCATTAAAAAAGTAAGCCATATAATTACCTCCGTGATCCATAGCGGTAGGTTTGGTATCCGCTTTATTAGTATTTTGACTATTATATAACTTTGTGACTTATAAGTCAAACAAAAAATAAATAAGTGCTTGACAAAAGGGAAACGGAAATATATAATATCATTTGTGACTATAGGTCTCGGGTGATTTTATGATGCTTGATTTAAGACGCATTTTTGCTAATATTGGTGCGAGTCTCGATATTGAAGGCAGCCTCGATATGAGCAATGTTGATCTTTCCGGTGGTTTCCCACTCAAAAAACCTGTCCGGTATCATGGTGTTGTTTTTAATGAATCGAGTGTTGTAACGCTGAAGCTCGATATTGATTTTGAGTTTTCCGCGCCTTGTGACCGTTGCGGCACTTTGGCTTCTGAATGTCACACCGTTACAATAGATAAATCGCTTGCCACTGCTTTAGAGAGACAGGAGAGTGACACGATAATCGTTGTGCCGGATATGCAGCTTGAAGTGGACGAGTTGGTATATTCAGAAGTGATACTTAATTTGCCGAGCAAGCATTTATGCAGGGAGAACTGCAAAGGTCTGTGCATAAAATGCGGAAAAAATCTTAACGAGGGCAAATGTGATTGTGATTTATCCGATCCGGATCCGCGTTTTGATGTTTTGAGAAATTTGTTAAATAACTAATGTTTTAATTTTGAGGAGGCGCTAAATATGGCAGTACCTAAGAGAAAGACTTCTAAAGCAAGAAGAGATAAAAGAAGAAGCAATGTATGGAAACTTACAGCTCCTGCGCTCGTAAGATGCAGCAGTTGCGGTGAGTATAAGCGTCCGCATAGGATTTGCCCTGCTTGCGGTAAGTACAATAACCGTGAGGTCATTAAAACGGCTGAGTAATCAAAGGGGAGGATATAATCCTCCCTTTTTTTAGACTTTTTACGGAGGAAACAGCAATGGCAAAACCGGTTGTAGCAATCGTGGGGCGGCCTAATGTAGGAAAATCAACGCTCTTTAACAAATTGATAGGTAAGCGCCTTTCTATAGTTGATGATACGCCTGGTGTTACGCGAGATAGAATTTACGGTGATGCTGAATGGCGCGGCAGAAAAATTATGCTGGTTGATACCGGAGGTATTGAGCCTAAAGCTGACGATGTCATTCTTTCAGGTATGCGCGATCAGGCGCAGCTTGCAATTGATACCGCTGAAGTGATAATTATGGTGGTTGACCTGAAATCCGGGATTACTGCTACCGATTCTGAAATCGCTTCAATGCTTTTAAAAAGCGGTAAACCTATAGTTTTGTGCGTTAACAAGTGTGACGGTTTAGGTGATACGCCTGCGGAATTTTATGAGTTTTATAATTTGGGCTTAGGGGATCCTATCCCTGTTTCATCGGTACACGGTCACGGTACAGGCGATTTACTTGATGCAGTGCTTGAGAGTATACCTGAAGTATCATTTGATGATGAGGACGAGGATGTAATAAATGTTGCGGTTATAGGTAAACCGAATGCCGGAAAATCATCGCTTGTTAACCGCATTTGCGGTGAAGAGCGCTCGATTGTCTCGGATATTGCAGGCACAACCCGCGATGCTATAGATACTTTTGTTGAAAATAAATTTGGCAAGTATAATATGATTGATACGGCAGGACTAAGAAGACAAAGCCGAATTGATGATAAGATTGAAAAATATAGCGTTCTTCGTGCCAAAATGGCAGTAGAGCGTGCCGATGTATGCGTTATAATGATTGACGGTGCCGAGGGCTTTACCGAGCAGGATTCAAAGGTGGCAGGACTGGCGCTTGAACAGGGAAAAGCGTGTATAATTGCTGTGAATAAGTGGGATATAGTTGAAAAGGACGGTCAAACTATGGACTCGTTCCGTAAAAGACTTACGAACGATTTTTCGTTTATGTCTTTTGCACCTATTATTTTTATTTCTGCAAAAACGGGACAGCGTATTGATAAGCTTTTCGAGCTTATAAATTTTGTCAGACTTCAAAATACAATGCGGATTTCAACCGGAAAGCTTAACGATATATTGGCAGATGCTACCGCCAGGGTTCAACCCCCGAGTGATAAGGGTAAAAGGCTTAAAATATATTATATTACTCAGGCTTCGACTTGTCCGCCTACATTTGTTTGCTTTTGCAATAATGCACAGTTGTTCCATTTTTCTTATCAGCGCTATATTGAAAATCAAATAAGAACGGTGTTTGGTCTTGAGGGAACACCTGTGAGGTTTATAATTCGCGAAAGGGGCGAAAAATATTGATTTTTGCGGCTTTAGCGGTAATAGCAGCATATTTAATAGGTAGTATCAATTTCGCCGTAATATTTACAAAGGCTTTTAAAAAAACCGATATAAGAGAGCACGGGAGCGGTAACGCAGGAACCACGAATGTAATGCGTGTAGGCGGGTTATTGCCGGGTATACTTACATTTATTTTTGATGCTTTCAAAGGCTTTGTCGCATGTACGGTGGGTAAAGTTGTTTTTGACTGCGTTTTCCACAGCCAGAATACTTTATTCACTTCGCCGTTTGCCGGCGCATATATTTGCGGTGTTATATGTATGATAGGTCATATTTTTCCTCTGTTTTTCAAATTCAGAGGCGGGAAAGGCGTTGCTACGAGCGTTGGTATATTTGCGGTATGTTGCCCTAAGGCGATTATAATCGGACTCGCTGTATTTGCAATTGTTACGCTTATCAGCAGGTATGTTTCTTTGGGTTCTTTGGTTGCCACTATAGTGGTTGTGAGTCTGGCTACTGTTTTTCGCACTTCCGATACTCCGGCATTAGTGCAAATTGTAAGTTGTGCCATAATGGCTGTTCTGATTATTTACAAGCATTTTGAAAATATTAAAAGGCTGATTTCCGGAGAAGAAAACAGAATAGGCAAAAAGAGGTAATTTAGGGCTAAAACAACCGAAAAAGCGGATAATTGTTTATGTCTCAAAATACTGCTTGCTTTTATTTGAACGGTACGGTATAATTATAGTGTACGGAGGTGCAAAAATGATAAACAGATTCAGAAAACTTCTAGATTTTTGCAAAATAAAACATTGGCATTTTGTTACTGTAGTTTTAATGCTTTATGATATTATTTCAATTAACTTAAGCTATTTTTTAGCTCTTTGGATAAGGTTTGATTGTCGCATAAGCAATATTGCCCCGGAATATTTGACTGCGTATTATAAATTTGCCCCTATATATACTATTTTTTGTTTGGGCGTTTTTATGATAATGCGCCTTTATAATAGCATTTGGCGGTTTGCAAGCTATAGAGAATTATTGCACGTTTTCTTTTCAAGCGTTATAACTTCGGTGTTTCATATTATCTTTATAACCGTACTCTTTCAGCGTATGCCGATTTCATATTATGCTTTCGGCGCTTTCACTCAGTTTGCCTTTATTCTCGCAATAAGGTTTTCTTATAGGCTTGTTTTGCTTCTTCGTGAAGTCAGAATGCCTACGGCTCAGGTTAAAAACAGAGTTATGATAATTGGCGCCGGTGTCGCAGGAACAATGATTTTGCGCGATCTTAACAGTAGTGATAAGATAAGCGGCGACAAGGTAGTTTGCATTATTGATGATAATAAGAATAAATGGGGAAGATTTATTGATGGTGTTCCAATTGTCGGCGGTAGAGATACTATTTTTTACTATGTAAAAAAATATAGTGTAGATAAGATTTACATATCTATTCCAAGTGCTTCCGCTAATGACAGGCGCGATATTTTAAACATCTGTAAGGAAACCGATTGTGAAATCAAGAGCCTTCCCGGAGTTTATCAGATTATTAACGGTGATGTTACCGCAGGTAGTTTAAAGCCTGTGGCTATTGAGGATCTTCTCGGCAGAGATCCTATAAATATACAGAGCGAAGATACATTTGGTTATATAAAAGATCGTACTGTTCTGGTAACAGGCGGGGGCGGTTCTATCGGTAGTGAGCTTTGCCGTCAAATTGCTGCTCATAATCCTAAAAGGCTAATTATATTTGATATTTATGAGAATAATGCTTATGAAATTCAACAGGAGATTATTCACAATTTCCCGGATCTTGATCTTGTAACACTTATAGGTTCTGTCAGAGACAGTAGACGTCTTGATAGTATTTTCTCAAAGTATCATCCGGAAATTGTATACCATGCGGCAGCTCATAAGCATGTGCCGCTTATGGAGGACAGCCCCTGTGAATCAATTAAAAATAATGTTATAGGCACTTATAAAACTGCCTATGCTACGGTTAAATACGGCTGTCGTAGGTTTATTCTTATAAGCACGGACAAGGCTGTTAATCCTACTAATATTATGGGGGCAAGTAAGCGCCTTTGCGAAATGGTAATTCAGTCTTTCTCAAAGCTTTTAAACAGCGGAAAGGCTGAGAGTATATATCCGCTTTATGAGCATTATGATGAGTTTTTTGATGAGAATAAAGTGGGGATTAAAGCTTCAATAAAAACCGAATTTGTAGCAGTTCGTTTCGGTAATGTTTTAGGCAGTAATGGTTCTGTCGTTCCAAAGTTTAAAAAGCAAATTGCTCAAGGCGGACCGGTTACGGTTACACATCCTGATATTATCCGCTATTTTATGACTATTCCAGAGGCTGTAAGTCTTGTTTTAGAGGCAGGAGCTTATGCTAAAGGCGGAGAAATTTTTGTGCTTGATATGGGTGACCCGGTTAAAATTGTGGATTTGGCTCGCAATCTTATAAGACTTTCCGGGTATGTACCTGATGTTGACATAAAAATTGAGTATTCGGGACTCAGACCCGGCGAAAAATTATATGAAGAAAAGCTTATGTCGTCTGAGGGTTTAGAAAGAACCGAAAACAAACTTATACATATTTGCAAGCCCATTGATTTTGACCCGATAGATGTTTTGAAATCGGTTTCAGATCTTATGGATGATTGCTATAATGAAGATCCGAAAATTCGTGAAATTGTAGGAAAAATAGTGCCAACATATCATCCGGCTAAATAGATAATATCTCATAAAAAAGCAGCAGCAGGAATTATCCTTGCTGCTGCTTTTTTATATAATCTATAACTTCGCTTCGTTCTATATTCAGAACATACGCAAACTCTTCAAAAAGCATATTTTAGGCTGTATTCAGATAGCCATCATCTAAAGAATGCAATTTTTTTCCCATAGTTTCAAGCTTTTCACGCCTCATGTATATGGCCTTAATAAGCTTTATAATTTCTTTTTTGTTTCCGCTTTTTATAATTTTACTATATTCTTCCTTGCGTTTAGTATTGTCATCAATCCAAATTGGTGATTCTGAATTCATATAAGAAATCAGAGAATTTACTTCGTCTTTTGAAGAGATTTTATGTATTTTACTTAATGCAATATCATTATTTTTCGGTACATAGTATACATTCTTGTTATTGTTTATTTGTTTTAAAACATAGTACTCCTGATACTCGCCTGTAAAATCACGCTTTTCTACAGCAGTAATCTTACATATACCAAAAGTTCCGTATGTAACAACACTGTTAATATTATACATAGATGCCACCTCCGAAAAAAATAGAACATGAAGCAAGTAACTGGATTTACGCAGTAACTGCCACACGTTCTTTATAAATATTATATCAGGTTTTTTATATAAAATCAAAGGAAGTTTTGCACAAAAAAAGAAAACAACAACCAAATGGTCATTGTTTTCTTTTGGAGCGGGTGATGGGAATCGCCACGGCGCGAATGTCGCGCCTACACGCCCACGTGCTTTGCAACCGTTCACTGAAAGGTTGCAATTTGCCTAACGGCAAACCTCCCTTTTCGATTCCCACCCATAAAAAAAGAAAACAACAACCAAATGGTCATTGTTTTCTTTTGGAGCGGGTGATGGGAATCGAACCCACACGACCAGCTTGGAAGGCTGGGATTCTAGCCATTGAACTACACCCGCAAGCGCGAATATTATAATATCATAACGTTTTTGTCTAGTCAAGTGTTTTTTTATTAAAAGTTATAATTCTTCAAAGAATACACTATCGAGTATAAACTAATACCGGTATAATCAAAATGGCATTATCTAAAAATATGTTATCTGCATAGGATGAACTGGGGAAATAAAATTTAAGGACGGAGGATACCAATGCAAAAATATATGTTGATTACACCCTCGGTCACATACGCGCTTAAAGGGAGAGATGCATTAAGGCGTCTGGGCTTTTCGGCTCGTGTTGAACGAAGAAATCATCAAAATGGTACAGGATGCGGTTACGGAATAGTAACAGAAGGCGACATAAGAAGAGCCGAGCAGGCGCTCCAAAGTTCAGGGGTAAAGATTCTTGAAATAATAGATTATTAACTCTAAGGGCGCCGTAAGGCGCCTTTTTATATAACTTTTCGATTAACAGGAGGAAAGTGATAATGATAAATTTTGATAATGCCGCTACTACAGGCAAAAAGCCTCAAATGGTTATAAACGCTGTAAATAATGCTTTATATAATTTATCGGCAAACCCCGGCAGGGGCGGACATTTGCTGTCGGCTAATGCTTCGGAGGCGGTATATTCAGCACGAAAAAAAATAGCAAATTATTTTGGTGCATCCGGTCCTGATAGAGTGATTTTTACGGGGAATTGCACAGCGTCAATTAATTATGTCTTAAAAGGTTTTTTAAAACCCGGTGATCATATAATAATATCTGATTTAGAACATAATGCAGTTGTAAGACCGCTTAAAAAAACAGACGCTGATGTAAGCATTGCTACCGTCGATTTTACAAGTGACAAAAAAACAGTTGAAAACTTTAAAAGCCTTATCAGGGATGATACTAAAATGATATTTTGTACTGCGGCTTCAAATGTTTGCGGCAGAAAATTGCCACTTGACGAGCTTGGAAAGCTATGCAAAAGTCGGGGGATTGCTTTTGGTGTTGATGCGGCTCAAATGGCAGGCATCGAGCCTATCAGCATGCAAAAAACCGGAATAGATTTTTTGTGTATAGCCCCACATAAGGGACTTTATGCGCCGATGGGGCTTGGCATTTTAATAGCAGAAAGAGATATAGGTGATACAATTATTGAGGGTGGAACAGGGACAAATTCTTTAAGCTCTTACCAACCCCAGATTATACCCGAAAGATACGAAAGCGGCACACTAAATTTGCCTGCAATTATGGGTGCCTCTGCAGGAATTGACTTTGTAGAAAAATTTGCGAAGAATGCATATTTAAGGGAAAGTAATTTTATTAAAAGATTATATAAAGATTTTGAAAAAATGCCTAATATTGAATTATATACGCCGGGATATATTGAAAACTTATATATGCCGGTGTTGTCCTTTAATGTTAAAGAAAAAGCATCTGAGCAAACTGCGGCATATCTTGACAGCAAGGGGATAGCCGTCAGAGCAGGACTTCATTGCGCGCCGCTGGCTCATAAAAAACTTGGTACAACCGACACCGGTACTGTCCGTATAGCACCTTCATATTTTAATACACCTTATGAAATTGATTATTTAATAAGAGTGTTAAAAGTTTATAAATAATTTGAAAAATGGGTTGAATATATTAATATCTTATGATAAAATATTGTTGACGATAAAGGAATATTTATATGCGAAGGGTGGTTTAATTGGACGCCGTTATTAATTTTATTGTTACTGTATGGAATCAGATTATATATGCGGTTTCAAATATAAGAGTTTTTGACGTCATTGATATTATTATAATAGCCTATTTAATATACAAAGCAATTGAATTTTTGCGTGAGACAAGAGCCGGTCAACTTGCTAAGGGTATCATAGTTCTGGTTGCGGTTTATCTAATTGCAAAATTGTTTGATCTTGCTGTTTTGCGTTGGGTTTTGGCCTTTGTATTTAATTCTGCTATAATTGCTTTGGCAGTAATTTTTCAGCCTGAGCTTCGAAGGATGCTTGAGAGAATCGGCCAAATTAAGGTGGGCCCCGGTCAAGCGCTTGATAGCGAGGAAGAGCGTACAAAATCTGCGATTGACAGTATTTGTAAAGCCGCCGGCAATATGAAGGAAAACAAGGTAGGCGCCCTTATAGTTTTTGAGCGAAAAACTCAGCTTGGCGATATAATAAATACAGGCACTATTATTGATGCAAAACCTTCGGCTTCAATGGTTTGCAATGTGTTTTATCCGAAATCTCCGCTTCATGACGGCGCAGTGGTAGTTCGCGACGGTCGCATTTACGCTGCCGGTTGTATTTTACCTCTTACTCAGAATAATCATCTTTCTTCAAGTCTCGGAACGCGGCATCGAGCGGCAATCGGTATGACTGAGAATTCCGATGCTGTAGTTCTTGTGGTTTCGGAGGAAACAGGTAGTATTTCAATTGCGTACAACGGTAAGATTACGCGCGATTATACTGCCGCTACTGCTTATGCAGAGCTGCAGAAAAAACTTATAGAGTCTGATGAGATAGAGAAGGAAACACGGTTTTTATCGGTTGTAAAGCGCGTGTTCCCTTGGATTTCAAAGCAGAACAATAAAGCTCGGGACGGTGAAAATGATGAGACCTAAATTTCGTTTCAAGCTGAATATAAGCAGGCTTTTTTCTAACAAAAAGTTCGCAATTGCATTTTCTCTCATATTGTCGTTTGCAATATGGTTATTAGTTATGATAAATCAAAATCCGGTGCGTGAACAGGTTTTTACAGATATTTCCGCAAACATTTCAATTGATAATACAGCGGCTAGCGATATGGGACTCGGAATTGTTTCGGATATTTCTTCTCAAAAGTTTACCGTTACGATAAGCGGCCCTAATTATGTTGTGAGTTCGCTTTCGTCGGACGATTTTGTTCTTTCAGCCGATATATCCGAAGTAAACTCTGTAGGTACTCACAGGCTTACAATTTACGGCAACCGAAACAGCAGTAAGACAGGGTATACATTCAAGTCGATTTCACCGGCAGAAATAGATGTTAAGTTTGATTATATAGATTCAAAAGAGTTCCAGTTAGTACCGAAGCTGATAGGCGTCAGTGCGGAGGAGGGACTTGTTGCAGAAACGCCGGTTGTTTCTAACAATGATCAGGCAAGTATTACCGTTAAAGGTCCGAGAGCGATAATTGAAAAAATCGCTTCTGCAGGAACATATTACGAGGTTAATAAGACACTTTCATCGACTCAAACATTTGATTCTCAAATTGTTCTTTATGATGAAAACGGCGATATTCTTTATCAGTATTTGCCTGACGGTTCAATTCTTGACGGTACCGGCAATGTTGTGGTTAATAACAACTTATCATTGAGCTTTACTTCGGTAAAGGTTACTCAACCTATATCAAAGAAGGCGACATTACCTGTTAAGGTAGCTTTTTCTAATCTTCCGTCCGGTATGAGTGCTGATGATATTGATTACAGAGTAGATCACAGTACTATTACGGTTATAGGAACACCTGATGTTATATCGGGACTCAGTGAAGTTACGCTTTCTCCTATTGATTTGACTCAAATTTCCCCTTCTTCCGATAAATTCGAGGTTTCCGCAGCATTAAATGACGGCGTAAGAATTTTCGATTCGATAGAGACGTTTACTGTCACTGTTGATGTTTCCGATTATGCCGAAAGTGTTTTCACAATTTCTAATATAAAATGTGTCGGGTTAAGCTCGGAATTTAAGGTTAAAAGTGATGGTACTGTTAAAAATGTTAAGATTTGCGGGCCAAAGAGTGTTATATCTGAGCTGACAGTTTCCGATTTATACGCAGTTGCGGATTTGACAGATAAATCTGCCGGAAGTCATACTGTTCCGGTTATTATAAGGTCGGATAAATACGATAATATCTGGCAGTTTGGAAGCTACAGTATATCTGTAGATATCAGTTGATACAATTAGTTTTATAAAATAACAAATACCGCCTTTTTGCATATTATGTGATGAGGTGGTATTGTGATTAAAGGAATACTTTTTACTTTATTAGTGATTTTTGCCTGCCTTGGGTTTTGTGATTTTTTCCATATGCTAAGGTCTGCATATCTTGCTCCGGGTATAAAGAGCAAGAAGTATTGCGTTGTGTTTTTGAAATCCGGAGAAGCAGTAAATCAGTTAAGATTTTTTTCTGATAAACTACGCTGGTATGGAAAAGAATTTTGCGATAAGCTTATAGGAATAGTTGACGATTTAAATGATACTCAGATATCCGAATGTGAAAGCTTTTGCTATGGCGGCGATGTTTATCTTTGCCGTTTTGAAAATATTATTGGTCAATTAAGTTATCTTGAAACCGGAGATTTTGATGAAGGACAGTATATCGAAAACGGATGAACACCGCCTTAAGGGTACGGTGCAAAAAATAACATACAGAAACGGCGAAAGCGGCTATACAGTGGCAGTAATAAGAGCTGGCAGCAGCAATGTTACTGCTGTTGGAATAATGCCGTTTCTTGCTGAGGGCGAAAGCGCTGAGTTTGAGGGTGAATATGTAGTTCATACAACATACGGAAACCAGTTTTCTGTAAAAAACTATGAACGAAAAACACCGGAAACTACCGCCGCTATACTTAAGTATTTATCTTCAGGAGCTATTAAGGGAGTAGGACAGAGTACAGCAATCAAAATTGTTGAAAAGTTTGGAGAAAACGCAATAAATATTATTGAGAGTTCTCCTGCAGAGTTGGCATCGATCAGTGGTATTTCGCTTAATAAAGCTATGGCGATCGGATATGAGTATAAAAAGCAGTTTGGTATAAAGGATATAACTATTTTACTATCACCTTACGGTGTATCTCCGGAGCGTTGTGTTAAGATTTATAAGTCTTTCGGCGCGGAATGTGCTGAACATATTAGGGAAAACCCGTATATTCTTTTAAGTGTTGATCTGGGATTTGCCTTTGAAGCAATAGAAAAAATGGCTTTTGATTTCGGGATTGCGCCGGATAATGAGAAAAGGCTTGCCGCCGGAATAGAGTACATATTGCGGTCAAATCTTTATAACGGACATACCTGTTTACCGAAGAAAAAACTGTTAACGGTTGCGGTAAAATTGCTTGAAAGCGATTATTACAGACTTGAAGATATTTGCTTTGATATGGTTTCCTCTATGAATCTTAATTCTATTCTTATAGGCGATGATGAATATATATCATTACCGGAATACTATTCAGCTGAAGAGTACATATCCGCAAGATTAAAGGCTACTATAAACCGTATCGTGGCTGAGCCGGTGGACGAGCTTGAAATCGATTATATACAAAATAAGCTCGGTATTAAATTTGAAAAAAAGCAACGCGATGCTATACGCTTGGCGTTTTCAGAAAATGTTATGGTTTTAACCGGAGGCCCCGGAACGGGTAAAACCACTGCACTTAACGGAATTATCGGGCTTTGCGAACAAAGAGAGTATGATATAATTCTCACAGCTCCTACAGGCAGAGCGGCAAAGCGGATGACAGAGCTTACAGGCAGATCCGCTAAAACAATACACCGCCTGCTTGAGGCGGAATGGGTAGATAACAGCAAAACGCATTTTGTAAGGAATGAGCGTAATCCGCTGATGGCGGATGTCCTTATAGTTGACGAAGCTTCTATGCTTGATTCGCTATTGTTTGAATCACTTTTAAGGGCGGTAAAACTCAACTGTAAAATAGTTTTAGTGGGTGATATAGACCAGTTGCCGAGCATATCTGCCGGTAATGTTTTGTCCGACTTAATTCAAAGCGGCAAAATTCCATGTATTGCTCTTACGAAGGTTTTCAGACAAGCAAGCGAAAGCCTTATAATCCGGAATGCTCATGAAATTATAAATAACGGAATTCCCGATTTTTCAAGTAATGACGGAGACTTTTTCTTTTTAAACCGTGATACTTCATCATCAGTGATAGATACGGTATTAGAACTTTGCTCAAAGCGTTTGCCGGATGCATACGGTTTTGATCCGGTAAAAGATATTGAAGTTTTATGCCCTTCAAGAAAATTCGATACAGGTAGTATGAACTGCAATAATACTTTGCAACAATTCCTTAACCCGAATATTAGTAAAGGCGCGCATCTAAGTTATAAGGGAATATATTTTTATAAGGGCGATAAGGTAATGCAGACAAAGAACAATTATGATTTGCCGTGGGAAAAGAAAAACGGAGAAACGGGTTTTGGCGTTTTTAACGGCGACATAGGGTATATCTCCGATATTAACCCTATTGCAGGCAGTGTTAATGTTATCTTTGAAGATAGAATTGTGATGTATACTTCCGAAAATCTGTCCGAAATTGAGCTTGCGTATGCTATGACGGTTCATAAAAGTCAGGGGAGCGAGTTTGATTGTGTTTTAATGCCGGTTTTCGGTGTTCCTACACCGCTTGCATATCGAAATTTACTATATACCGCAATAACCAGGGCAAAGAAGCTTTTTATTGCTGTGGGTGATAAAGCGGTTTTTGTGCGAATGTGTATGAACAATAAAAAAACTCTCAGATATACTTTATTAAAAAACTTTTTGGAGCAATAAATGAGAAGCGTTTCAATACTCAGCTGTCTTTATCCCAATAAGTGCGCGGTTTGCGGTGAGATAATAGAAGAAAATAAGGTTCTATGTGATTATTGTAGTATTCTAATAAACAATTTGTGTTTTAAGAATCTTTGTTTTAAGTGCGGCTCTGATAAGGAAAAATGCCTATGTAAATATCGTGAGTTTCGCTTCAAAGCAATAGCAGGGGCTTTTAAAAACGAAGGTGCGGCTAAAACACTTTATTATTCGTATAAAATAGGAAAAAGACGCGAGCTTGCCGATTTTTTGGCAAATAGAGTTACATATGTTGTCAAAAAAGCTTTTAGTGGTATTGAATTTGATGCTTTATGCGCTGTTCCTACAACTGTAACCAGCAGATTTAAACGCGGTTTTGATCATACAGGCGTTATAGCGGCAAAAATTTCGGAAATCTTGAATATTGAGTATTTGGAAAGCTTTTTAAAAGTGCGTCCTTTTAAAAGGTCGCAACACAATAGTTCGTTTCGTCAAAGACTTGAAAATGTGCGTGGCAAGTATTATACTGTAGGCAGAATAAATAAAAAACGCATATTGCTGTTTGACGATATTTACACTACGGGTGCAACACTTGATGAAGCTGCAAAAGAGCTTATGTTTGCAGGCGCTCGGGAAGTGTACTGTGTATCGATATTGACAACAAGCTTAAAATGATATATCTTACGGGGTGAAGAGTAAATGACAACTGATATCGGAATAGATTTAGGATCATATAAAACTGTAATTTTTTCAAGCTCTAAAATTGTTCTTGAGTCCCCGAGTTTTGTTACGGTTGATAACGATACATGGGAACCAGTATATTATGGCGAAAAAGCAAAACAGACTCTCGGACGCACACCGGATAGTTTTGTTTGTGTAAATCCAATTGAGCGCGGCAAAATATCTGATTACGATTTAGCCGAAAATATGCTTGGGATTTATATGGATGATGCATTTGGAAACCGCATACTGCGCCCTCGCATTATGGCTACATTGCCTCCCGGTCTTACAGAGCTTCAGCATCATTCGCTTGCAAACGTTATTGAAGCGAGCGGCGGGAGAAATGTATTTGTAATAGAATCTCCTCTTGCAATTTCATACGGCCTTGATCTTGATTTTTCAAAGCCTCACGGGTATCTTGTAATAGATATTGGTGCCGGAACTACCGATGTGGCAGTAATTTCTATGGGCGGTATTGCGGTTTGCAATTCGTTTCCGGTGGCTTCTTTCGATTTTGACAATCAGATAATTAAATACATAAGATCAGAATACAATATTGAAATAGGTCCCTTAATGGCGGAGTCTGTTAAGAAACAAATAGGCACTGTTGTTGAAAGACCTGTTGAGATCGCCATGGTCGCAAAGGGCAGAAACGTATTTACCGGTCTTCCCGAGAGCTTTGAAATAACATCATCAGAAGTGTTTTATGCACTCAAAGAGACGGCTAATAACATTTGCAATGCTGTAAGGAATGTGTTGAGCACGGCGGATCCGGATTTGGTTGCGGATATTAAAAGTGATGGTTTTTACCTTGCAGGTGGCGGTTCAAAAATCTTTGGAATGGATACCTTGCTATCAGAGTTTTTAGGAACTAAAGCAATAGCGCTTGAGGATCCGGAATACAGCGTGGTAAAGGGCGCAGCGGCGGCGCTTCGTCATAGCGACTCGCTTAAAAATGTAAATTATCAGCTTCGTTCTATAAAAGAACTTGAAATTTCTTAAAAATCACTTGACAAATTCAGGTTTAGTGATATAATGTTTTTGACAATGAAGAAGAAATCCCGTGTTTCTCACCTTGCGTTTTAAAATTCAGGGTTAATATTTGGTTGTATTTGCAGGGCACGGGCATATTCTGTTCGTGTCCTTAAATTTTGTTTTGGAGGTGCTTTACAATCGGCAGCAAGGAATTAGCCATAAACGAGGCGATTAAATTTAAAGAAGTGCGTGTGATCGGCGATGATGGTGCTCAGCTTGGTATAATGCCAGTTGACCAAGCTATCAAAGCGGCTTACGAGAGAGATCTTGATCTTGTAAATATTTCACCAAACGCAAATCCGCCTGTTTGTAAAATTATGAATTATGGCAAGTATCGTTTTGAGCAGTCTAAAAAGGAAAAAGAAGTCCGTAAAAATCAAAAAGTAATAGAGATAAAGGAAATTAGGCTTGGTCTTGGAATTGATGTTCACGACTTTGAAACTAAAGGCAATCAGGCGATAAAGTTTCTTAAAAGCGGAAATAAAGTTAAAGTTTCCATCCGCTTCCGAGGCAGGGAACTTGGTCATCCGGAAATAGGTCTTGATACAATGTCCCGTTTTGCAACCTACTGTGAAGAATTTGCAAATGTTGAGAAGCCTGCCAAAATGGAAGGAAGAAATATGTTAATGTTTTTAGCCCCTAAATCGGCTAAATAAGAATATTGGAGGATTAAAAATGCCTAAGATTAAAACACACAGTGGCGCCAAAAAGCGCTTCAAACTCACAAAAAACGGCAAGGTAAAACGCGCGCATGCTTTCAAGTCTCATATTCTTAATAAAAAGACAACAAAGCGTAAAAGAAATCTGCGCAAGGTCGTATGTGCTGATGTAACAAATGTTGCAGCAGTAAAGAAAATGATTCCTTATAAGTAATCTGGAACCAAAAGTGGAGGTAACTTAAATGGCTCGTGTAAAAGGTGCGTTAGCAACGCGTAAAAGAAGAAAAAAGACTTTAAAGCTCGCAAAGGGTTACTTTGGTGCTAAGTCTAAACTTTTTAAAACAGCTAAAGAAGCTGTAATGAAGTCGGGAAATTATGCATATATCGGTCGTAGACAGAAAAAGCGTGACTTCCGTCGTTTGTGGATAACTCGTATTTCTGCCGCTGCAAAGATTAACGGTATGAATTACTCAACATTTATGAACGGACTTAAAAAAGCCGGCGTCGGAATTAACCGTAAGATGTTGGCTGATATTGCAGTGAGCGATCCGGCAGGATTTGCTAATCTAGCAAAAACCGCCGCTAAGGCGCTTGAAAAATAATTTTTATCGCCCGAGAGCTATATCTCGGGCGCATTTTGCTTTATATCAGAGGATTAAAATGCCAGAATTCAGAAAAATTATATCAAAAGACAATAGCTTAATTAAGCTGACATCTCTTATTCAAAAATCTTCAAAAGCCCGTAAAGAAGAGGGCCTTTTTGTGCTTGAAGGGTTTAGAATTTGTATGGATGCGGCGGAAAACGGTGTGAGCTTTGATACATTGATATTATCAGAATCGGTTTATGAAAAAATGTCAGATGATATTTTGTTTCTGTCAAAAAACTCCGAAAATGGCGCTGTTGTCAGCGATGAATTGTTTAAAAAAATCAGCGATACAGCTTCGCCTCAGGGCATAATTGCCGTTTGTCCTATACCGGAAATATCGACAAAATTGAACGCGTGCGGCAGATATGTTGCCCTCGAAAATATATCAGATCCTGCTAATCTCGGGGCAATCGCCAGAACAGCCGAATCGCTTGGAATAAACGGTTTAATTATTACCGGGGATTCTTGTGATATATATTCTCCGAAGTCATTAAGGGCTTCAATGGGTACGCTTCTTAGAATGCCGGTTTTCTTATGTGATGATATTTTATCATTTATCAAAGAAAATTCGCTTCGAGGTTTTGCGTGTGTTGCACAGGATAGGGCTGATATTTTGTTTGGAGAGTTTAAGTTTTCAAACGGTGATGTTGTGATAATCGGAAATGAAGCAAACGGGCTTAAGCAGTCTACAAAAGAAAACGCTTATAAAACTATAACTATACCTATGTGTGGCAATGTTGAATCACTTAATGCGGCGAGTGCCGCGTCAATTGCTATGTGGGAGCTTATGAAGTAGGTGATAATCATCGATAATAAGATCAAAAACATTTTGCTTCTTTTGTCTGCTTTCGGGACAGGGAGCATTAAAGCTTTCGGTATTTATAAAGAGCTTTCAGAGCGAAAAATGCTTGATATGCCGATTTGTGATAGTACTGTTTTTTTAGAGCTTGATGATAAATCGCGCGATAAAATTCTCGGTGTCAAATACAAAAACATTGAAAAAATCATTGAATGTTGCAATAACAAAGGAATAAGTATTATTCCAATTTACGATAGTGTATATCCCCGGTGTCTTTTGAATATTCATGTGCCGCCTTTGGTTTTGTTCTGTAAAGGCTCTTTTCCTGATTTTGATAATAACCCGGTTTTCTGCATTGTTGGCCCGAGAAAAATTACTGATTTCGGCAAAAAAGCTGCATACTCTCTCGCTCGCAGATTAGCAAGAGCAGGTATGATTATTGTGGGCGGCGCGGCAAAAGGCGGTGATAATGCCGTTCATACCGGTACATTAAGCGCAGAAGGCCGCTGTGTTATGATTACAGCTGAGGGTATTATTACACAAATGAATTCAAAAAATCATCAGTTGTGCGAAAATATCATAAAGAACGGCTGCATAATAAGTGAGAATTTTCCGGAATATATTGCAAGAAAGTATGATTTTCCGATAAGAAACAGAATTATGTCAGGCTTAAGTCTTGGTGTCGCGGTTGTCGAGGCACCTGAAAAAAGCGGTACGCTCATTACCGCAGGTCATGCACTGGATCAGGGGAGAGATGTTTTCGTAGTGCCCGGAAACCCTGTAGATAAAGCATATAAGGGC
>CACXEV010000098.1 GCA_902766755.1 Oscillospiraceae bacterium
GATGTTGACGGCTCGCATATCAGAACACTGCTTCTTACATTCTTCTTCCGCTATATGCCTGAGCTGATTGAAACCGGGCATATATATTTAGCTGAACCGCCGCTTTATAGAATTTCAAAGGGAAAACAGCATTTTGATGCGTTTACCGATGAGGAAAAAGCGGTGTATATTGAAAAGCTCGGCGGAAACGCTGATGTTCAGCGTTATAAGGGACTTGGTGAAATGAACCCCGAACAGCTTTGGGAAACCACACTTGACCCTGAAACCCGTACAATGCTTCGCGTTACTATGGCGGATGCCGCTTTGGCGGACGAAACATTTTCTATCCTTATGGGTGAAGAGGTTGAACCGAGAAGAAAATTCATTGAAGAAAACGCGATTTATGCCACTGATTTGGATATATAATCGAACAAGCTAAACCAAAAACTTATAAGGAAGATTAAAACCACAAAAGCAACGATAAAAGCTTAATTAGTATATAAGGAAGAGAGATATAAAAATATGGCTAAGCAAGAGAATGTATATTGGCCCGAAAGCGAACAAACGAATATCGTGCCGGTAGAGATAACCGATGAAGTAAAGCAGAGTATGCTGCAATACTCAATGTCGGTACTCGTAGGGCGCGCGATACCCGATGTGCGTGACGGACTGAAACCCGTTCACCGCAGAATACTTTATACAATGTATGATAACGGCTTTACTCCTGATAAAGCCTATGTTAAGTGCGCGAAAACCGTTGGTGCGGTGCTCGGTAACTACCACCCCCACGGCGACTCGAGCGTTTATGACGCTATGGTTCGTATGGCGCAGGATTTCTCCCTTCGCTATCCTTTGATAGACGGTCACGGCAACTTCGGTAATATAGACGGTTATCCGCCGGCGGCTTACCGTTATACAGAGTCAAGAATGAACAGGCTCTCGCTTCATATGCTGGACGATATCGAAAAAGATACCGTTAATATGCTGCCTAATTTTGACGATAGCTTAAAAGAGCCGGAGGTGTTGCCGGTAAGATTTCCGCAGTTGCTTGTAAACGGCTCTTCGGGTATAGCCGTTGGTATGGCAACCGAGATACCGCCCCATAACTTAGGCGAGGTAATTGACGCTATGTGTTGCCTTATTGATAACCCTGAGGCAGATATAGCCGAGCTTTGCTCGTATATTAAAGGCCCCGATTTCCCGACCGGCGGTATAATTATGGGCAGAAGCGGTATCCGTGCCGCATACGCTACCGGCAGAGGCAGAATAATTGTTCGCGGTAAAGCAGAAATTGAAGAGGTTAAAAACGGCAAATTCAGAATAGTTATAACCGAGCTTCCTTATAAGGTAAGGAAAAAAGACCTCGTTAAGCATATATACGATTTGGCAAACGATAAGAAAATTGAGGGTATAGATGATGTTGTTGACTATTCCTCCAAGCGTGACGGCGGCATCAGGATAGTGGTTGACATAAAGCGCGACGCTAACGCGCAGGTGGTACTCAATAAGCTTTATTCATACACCTCCTTGCAGACTACCTTCGGCGCTATACTCTTAGCCATTGTAGGCGGCAAGCCGCAGATACTCACCCTTAAAGAAATGCTTCAAAACAGCATTGATTTCCAGTGTGATATAATCCGCCGCAGAACGATATTTGACAGAAACAAAGCGGCAGAGCGCGCGCATATACTCGAAGGCTTGAAGGTTGCCCTCGATTATATTGACGAGGTAATTAAAATCATAAGAAATTCAAAGACCATACCGGAAAGTAAGGCTGCATTGTCCGATAGGTTCGGGCTTGACGATATTCAGACCACGGCAATAGTGCAGATGCCGCTCGGCCGCCTTGCCGGTATGGAAAAGCAGAAGATACTCGACGAATTAGACGAAAAGCACGCGTTTATAGAAGAGTGTGACGCGATACTTGCCGACCACTCGAAAATTCTTGATATTGTTAAGACCGACGCGCTCAATCTTCGCGATAAGTATGCCGATGCGCGCAGAACGGAAATCAGCGATGTTGCCGGCGAGGTTGATATTGAGGATTTGATACCGGAAGAAGAATGTGTTATCACAAAATCCACCGCGGGTTACATAAAACGCCTGCCCTCCGATACATATAATGTTCAGCACCGCGGCGGCAGAGGTATAACCGGAATGACCACGCGCGAAGAGGATAGCGTTGAGAATATGTTTGTATGCTCCTCGCACGATAGGATAATGCTTTTCAGTAACTTCGGGCGTGTTTACAGAATTAAGGCTTACGAAATCCCCGAAAGCTCACGCACGGCAAAGGGTATGAACCTTATAAATGTGATACCCTTGATGCCGGAGGAGAAAATCAGGGTAATAATCCCGGTAACTGCCGAGGATGAGGACGAGCGCTATATCTGTATGATAACCAAAAAGGGTATAGTAAAGAGAACAAGACTGTCCGATTTCAAGAACACACGAAAGAGCGGAATTATAGCCATTTCAATAGACGAGGGCGACGAATTGGCGCACGTTCGTATGACCGACGGCAGCAATAACCTGCTCGTTGCTACGCGTGACGGTAAGGCTATTAAGTTCAACGAAACGCAGGTTCGCTCAATGGGCAGAACGGCAAGAGGTGTGAGAGCCCTTAATATGAGCGAGGGTGACAGCGTTGTTGATATGGCGCTTTGTAAGGACGATACAAGGATTTTGACCGTGACGGAAACCGGCTACGGCAGAATAAGCAATATATCGAACTACCGCTTGCAGTCGCGCGGCGGTAAGGGTCTTATAAACTACCGCACCGATAAATACGGCAAGGTTGCCGCGGTTTTGCCGGTTGAGGAAAACGAGGATATAATAATGATAGCCTCAAACGGCATAATAATCCGTATATATGCCGGCGATATTTCCGAATTTGCCCGTCCTGCAAAGGGTGTAAGAGTAATGAGGGTAGCCGAGGGCGAGAGAATACTCTCGGTTGCAAAGGCCGAGCACGATGAAGCCGAGGTTACCGCGGCTCCCGAGGCGGCGGATGCGGATGCCGGCACGGTTGAGCCGGAAACAAACGACGATGCCGAAGATAATATATCAGGCGGCAATGAGGAGTAAGGATGGATAATTATTCCGATAATAATTATTATGAAGAACAATATAAAAGCTTCGCATTATTAAGGGAAAAGGCGGCGATCAGCCGCGCCGCCTGGGCAATAGCCATACCGGCGGTAGTGTTCTTTTTGGTCACCCAGTTTTGGTCGAGCATAGTGACTTTTGTAGGACAAAGCTTCGGATTTGATAAAAGTCAGATAGCGGCATTTGTAAACGAGCCGGCGAGGCTTCAGATAGTGCAGGTGGCGTTATCGCTTTTGCTGCTTACGGTTCCGTTTGTTATCTGTGCGAAGATTGCCGGCGCCGGCATATCGGATATTACGGCGCTAAAGAAGCCTAAAAGTGAAAACAATTTTGCCTATTTGCTTTTCGGTATTGGCTTTTGCGCCTTTGCAAATGTAGCTGTAAGTGCGGCGGCAAGGCTTTTTGAAAGCTTTGGCTTTAATTATTCCGTACCGGCAGCCAAACACCCGGAGGGTGTGTTCGGATTTTTGCTGATGGTGCTTTCCACCGCTATAGTTCCGGCGCTGGTTGAAGAGTTTGCGTACAGAGGTATAGTGTTCGGGCTTTTAAAACCTTTTGGCGAGGTTTTTGCAATATTTGCTTCAAGTGTGGCGTTTGGCGTGCTTCACGGGAATTTTGAGCAAATGCCGTTTGCCTTTCTTGTAGGACTTGTTCTGGGACTTATAAGGGTTAAGACCGATTCAATACTGATTTGTATGGCGGTTCACGCTATTAATAATTTAGTGGCGGTTTTGCTTGAGTATTCAACCTCACTGCCGAGGGCGATCGCCAATATCACATACACCGTGTATATTATGCTGGCGCTGACTCTTACGATTTTAGGGGTTGCCTTCCTTAAAAGAAATGATAATTTCAAGTTTAATTCCCCTGATACCGTTAATCCGACGAAGAAAATATATTTCACCTTTTTCTTTTCGCCGGCTACAATTGTTTTCTTTGCGCTCTTTATTTACAGGGCGGTTATGTATATTTTTTAGATTAAAATCAAAGGAGAATTTGTATGTTAAGACTTGAAAACTTTGGCATTACACCCGGTAGGGTAACAGCTCTTACATTGTGCACAGCGATAGGCATTATAATCGCCGCGGCAGTTTGCATTTTGCTCTACTGCCTTTTTGGCATAGGACTTGCAAAAATAGCAAAAAAGCGCGGTGAGGAAAAAGAATGGTATGCATATTTGCCTCTTTTGCGCTATTATACGCTCGGAAAAATGGTTAAGGCGCAAAATAGCGTTAAAAAGGTTTTTGCCTGCCTACTGCCGTCGCTTATGGCGCTGAAATTCGTGTTTTGCGTTGTTTCCGCCGCTCTTCTTGCGCGCGGTGCGGCAAGCCTTATATTCGCCGCGGAGAATATGTCCGGCAGTTCGATAGCGCTTTCGTCGCTTATAAGTTTCCCGGTAGGATTTTATATTGTCTTCTTAATTTTGACTCTTATAGTATCCCTTGCGGCAAAAATCGTTTCGGCAATATGCTATTTCGGTGCGTTTAGCGAAAAGAGCAACACTACCGCTATTGTGTTTACCGTGCTTACATTTATCTGCTGTCCGCTTGGTTCGATTTTCCTTTATATTGCATCTAAGGGCATCAAAGAGGAAAAGGCGGACGAGTAATGGAAAGCCGCTTTATGGAAAGAGCCGTGGAGCTTTCACGGCTGGCTTTTGGTGCCGGAGAGGTACCGGTCGGCGCGGTGATAGTAAAAGAGGGGAAAATTATAGCCGAGGGCTATAACCGCCGCGAGGAAACAAAGCGCGCAATATCCCACGCCGAAATTGAGGCGATAGAGGCGGCGAACAAGGCACTTGGCGATTGGCGGCTTGACGGATGCAGTATATATGTAACACTTGAGCCGTGCTTAATGTGTGCCGGAGCTATTGCCGCCGCGCGGATAGATGAGGTTATCTTCGGCGCTTATGATACCGAGCGCGGATTTGTGCTCAGCCGTGCCGATATAAATAGTCTTACAGATAAAAAAATCACCGTCTTCGGCGGCATACGCGAGGACGAGTGCAAAAATCTTCTTGATTTGTTTTTTAAAGAAAAATTGAGAAAATAAAGAAAACAGACTGAAAAAATCTTTTTCAGTCTGTTTTTATCAGATTGCAGATGCCGGACATCAGATGTCAGAAACGGTGAAGTGTAGGGTCGATTCACAAATCGACCCTTGCTTTATGCCGATAATACGGACAATTCGTGAATTGTCCCTACAAATTCTATGCACCGGGCTTTAATCATTAAACACATCGGTATTTATTGTAAATCCGTCGGATGGATTATCCTTTTGGGGGTTATCGTCCTTAATATCAATATCAAGCTTATCGAGCAGGGAGGTATCGTCCGAGGGTTCATTTAAATCAAGGCTTAATTCGACCTCTTGTGAAATTTTTTCAGCCCTTGCCCGGTCTAAAAACCGCTCGCCCTCGGGGTAGGAGATGTCGCTTGTATGATTGTTATAATAAATCGCACAGATAATAAAATAAACAAGGAAAACTATAATTGAAATAAGGCTTACATATATTCCGGTATCAAGACCGGGGGTTTTGTAATTAAAGCGTATCACGCTGGTGCCGGCGTTTACTGGTACTGCCATAAAGCCGATATTTACCTTTTCTATTTCAACCGGCTTTCCGTCAACCGTGGCGCTAAAACCCTCGTCATACGGCACGGAGAAGAACACGAGCGAGCGTTTATCCCTTGTAACCGTGCAGGAAAAACCGCGGTTATCGGTTATAAAGCGGGTTGCGGCGGTCTTTTTGAGAATATCGCAGTCCTCTTTCAATGCTTCGTCATCATACCCGGTATACTCGCGTTCGGTGATCTCCGGCAGGAAATCACGGTATTTTTTAATTTGCCGGTCGTTTAAAAGAATTGCCTTAAGCAAAAGGCGCGAGCGCATTTCGCCGGAATAACCGTCTAAATACTTGCTTGTCATATAATAATCATAGGAAAATCCGTAGCCCACAAAATTTTCGTTTTCAAAAATGTTATAGCCGCCGTCGGTTTTAAGATATTTAAAGCCGGGCATTTTTGTGCTTCCGTCCTCCTCAGTAAACTTTTCGAGCGTTTTATCAGAGAGCAGGTATTTTACCGATAAAAGCGAACGCAAAGCCGGATAATCGGTGCCCGGGCGGCTGGCAACGCTTCGCTCAACATCTATAAAGTCGTAAAAATCCATAATGGAGGAGGGAACTACCGAATGAAAGGCATTAATCGACGGATAACCTAAATACATAGCCGTGTTGTCTACACCCTCGTAAACATCTATGCGATAATCGTCCGTTTTTGGAAGATCTACACTGCCCTCTATCAAATGGTCTATCATAACATCCTTGATTTCGTAAGAATGCGAGCGCCCGGTGGCAACAAAAACATTGGCATAAAGTACCGATATTATGAGCGTACAGGCAATAGAGGCGTTTATAAACCTTTTAATGCTTGTCTTTTTAATACGAAGCAGAGCGATCAAGGTAATCAGTGAAAAAACGGCTATGGCACAGCTTGTGATATAACGGGCGATATAGGTTAAATCTTTCGGATTTGTAAAAAGTCCGAAAATAAGCTTTCCGTCCTTTTCCTGCGGGAAAAAGCCTATTGTAAGGGATACGGCAATTGTAATGCCGAGCGCCCAGGAAACGCCGTAACGGAAATTTGCGTTTTTTTCTTCGCACATATCGGCTGTCATAAGGCATAAAAGCAGTATCGGCATATAAAACCAGCGCGCATAATAAGAGGAGTTAAAGGCATAAAAGGCGCTGTTGAGCACCGGCACCAAAGCCATAAATATACAAATGCCGATAATTCTTTTAAGCCAGTTGTTTTTGCGGGTTTTAAAGAATGTGAACACTCCTGCTGTGCCAAATAGCGGCAACCAGCCGCCGAGGCTTGACCATTTGACATTTGCCTCGGGGAAAAAGACCGGTCTTGCAGGCAGGTCGGGAGGGAAGAAGAAGCACTGCAAAATGTTCGGATAAATGCTCTCTTTGCCGTAAACTATACCGCTCCAGCCGATAAGGAAATCGGAAACTCTGCCGTTTCCGGTTATCGCAAGGATAGAGGGCAGGATTATTACCGCCGAGGAGAGAAAACCTATAACCGCCTCAAAGGCGAGGGCAAGAAAGGTGGAAAGCTTAATTTTTACGGCGGATGAAAAAACGCGGACAAAGAAGTATATTACGCAAAACACTACCATACCGAAAAAGAAAAAGTAGTTAACTACGGCGCTCAGCGCTACAATTACCGCAAAAATACCGCGGCGGTTTTCGGTTATTAAAAGCTCGAGCGATAAAAGCAGAAGCGGAAAGATTATTATCGCTTCGTGAAAATGATTAAAGAAGATATTATAAACCGAAAAACCCGAAAAAGCATAAAGGATGCCGCCTAAAGATGCGGCTTCGGGCGTTTTGGTAAACCTGCGGATGTAAAGGTACGCCGTCAAAGCTGCAAGGGCAAACTTTAAAATAAACAAAGGCCCTAAAAAATACGGCACCCAGCTGTTCGGGAAAGGAAGAGTCAGCCAGAAAAACGGACTGCCCAAAAGATAAAACGAA
>CACXEV010000099.1 GCA_902766755.1 Oscillospiraceae bacterium
ACGGGATACATAGAAGATTCCGCATTCGATTCTTTGAACAAACAATGCACAACTATTCGCGTGATGCTTGTATCGTCGTGCAGAACCACTAAGCGAAACATGGGATTAAATTGACAAATCGGGATTTGCAGGAGGAAAATGATATGAATGGAATCATATGGCTGGTAATAATGGTGCCCATCAGTCTGCTGTTTACTGGGATCGGAATATATGCATGGAGACGTAAAAAGCCGATGTGGTTCTGGTCAGGGAGTTCGGTAAAAGAATCTGAAATCTCAGATATAGCCGCATATAATCGAGATAATGGCATCATGTGGATTGTCTTTTCATTGCTTATGTGGATCAGCACGATTCTTGGTGCGATGAACATGAAAGTTGGAGGAATCATTTTGATTGTAGGCTGTATCATAGGCGTACCAATTCTTCCGATTGTTTATGGGAAGATTTATCGAAAATACAAAAAATAACTCTCAGTTGACAAATTCCGATTTGTATAGGTAAAGGTTTTATGATACACTGCTTTGGGCTATTTTGTTTGTTAATCCCAAAATTCAAGAGGCGCCGTTTGGTGTCTCTTGAGTTTTTGTTTAGCGTAAATAGGACTTGAACCCCAAGGGGACTTTTGCCGTAAAGAAAAACAGTACAGTTTGCAAGATGTGTATGTGTAAGGACTTCGTATATTGGTTATGATAATCATATTTCAAGTCATTCAGCTTCTTTATATTCTAAAAATCCTTGTAGAAGAATACGATTTGTGTTATACTACAAGAAAATAGAAAATGTAAATTATTGGTGTTTAAATGAATTTATTAATCGAATTATTTTTAACCTTTTTTAAAATAGGTCTTTTTACCTTTGGCGGCGGATATGCTATGATTTCTATTATTGAGCATACCTGCGTAGAAGAAAAGAAATGGTTGACTGATGAAGAAATGCTTAATATGACCGTAATTGCCGAGTCAACACCGGGCCCTATAGCAATAAATTGTTCAACCTATGTGGGATTTAATCAAAAAGGCTTTATCGGTGCGTTGATTTCTACTATTGGAATGATTTTGCCGTCTTTTATTATTATTTTTATTATTTCAATGTTTCTTGATAATTTTCTCGAAATAACATTTGTTGCCAGTGCATTTAAAGGCATTAAGGTTGCTGTGGGGATACTGATAGTTGATGCGGCATTAAAAATGTTCAAAAAGATTAAAAAAACTACACTTTCAATTTTTTTAACCCTTGCTGCCTTTATATCATTATTTATAATTGATGTTTTTGCTTTTAATATTTCGTCAATTGTTTTGATGATTGCCGCTGCGATAATAAGTCTTGCAGTATATATTATCGGTAAAGCCGGGAAATCAGGTGCCGGCAAATGATATATTTAGAGCTGTTTTTAGGATTTTTAAAAGTCGGCTTTTTCGCGTTTGGCGGAGCTTATGCCGCAATACCTTTTATAAGGGAAGTTGTACTGTCATACGGTTGGCTCAGCGATGAAATGATTACCTACATTATCGCCGTAAGCGAGAGTACACCCGGACCTATAATGGTAAATATGGCAACCTATGTAGGCGCTGAAAAAGGCGGTGTTTTAGGTTCCGCTATTGCTACACTTGCAGTCATATTACCGGCATTTGTAATTATACTCTTGATTATGATAGCATTTAAAGCACTGCTTAAAAACAATTATTTTAAAGCTGTTCTTGGCGGTCTGCAACCCTGTATAATTGGTGTAATTGCTGCAACCGGTGCTTTTATGACTTATAAAAATATGTTTTTGACAGAAAACAGCGGCAATTTTTTGCCGGATATCAAAACTATTGTTTTTACAATTTTACTTGCCTCAATATTTATTTTTCTTAAAGGATACCGTAAAAAAAGCATATCACCGATAGCTTTTATTGCTGTATCAGCGGTAGCGGGTATATTTGTGTACGGCATATAATAATCGATTTGCCTTGACAATTATTTTGTGTTTAAATATAATGTAGTTGCAAATATCATATGAGGTATTTTTATGAATTTCCTTATAAAATTAAGAAAAAGCTTTATGCTTTTAATAAAACTTATGATAGTGGTTTCGGTGACTGCCGCATTTATTCAGGTGTGGGTCAGCAATTACACCGAATCTCTTTTCAGCAACAAAGGAAACTATGTGGTAATATTTTCTTTTGCGTTGCTTTTTGTTACCTTTTCGTCACTCTTCAGTGCTTTTAATATCGGGATTTATCGTATACATGAGATAATTTACAGTTTTTCTCTCTCGATTTTGTTTACAAATGTTGTGATGTATATGGAGCTTTGCCTTATTGCCAGAGAATTGGTTCCTGTGCCTCCGCTTTTGTTATGCTCTTTGTTTCAGATTGCTATAGTGTCAATAAGTGCTGTGTGCGCTAATCAAATATATTTCAGGCTCTATTCGGCAAGAAAGGTTGTTGCGATATTCAGTGATGATATGCATGGATTTGAGCTTATTAAAAAAATGGGCCGCATTGCTGAAAGGTTTAAAATAGAGAGTGGTCTTAATGTTCAACGCTCTACATTTGAACAAATAAAGACTCAGATAGATAAATATGAGGCTGTTGTAATTTGCGGTATTGATAAAAATTTGCAAAAGCAGATAATATCATATTGTTACGCTAACGAAAAGCGCACTTATCTTTTGCCGGATATTACAGATATAATAACAAACAACAGTTACAGTATACAGATAGGCGATACGCCGGTTTTAATGAGTAGAAACCGCGGTCTTACATTCGAGCAACAATTTTTTAAGCGCTTCTTTGATATATTGATTTCAGCTGTTGGGATTATTATTACATTGCCTATAATGTTCTTGTGTGCCGTTGCAATTAAAATTGATGATGGCGGCCCTATATTTTATCGCCAAAATCGAATTACAAAGGGCGGCAAGATATTTAACATACTGAAATTTCGCTCAATGAGGCCGGATGCGGAAAAGGAAGGCGCATTAAAAGCCGTTGATAATGATGACAGAATCACACGCGTCGGCAAAATAATCCGTGCGTGCAGAGTGGATGAACTGCCGCAGCTTATAAATATTCTTTTAGGCGATATGTCTATAGTAGGTCCGCGGCCGGAGAGAATTGAAAATGTTTACGAGTATTCAAGTAAATATCCGGAGTTTGAGCTGAGACATAAAGTTAAAGCAGGTCTTACAGGTTTTGCTCAACTTTACGGAAAATATAATACAAGCCCTGAGGACAAGCTTCATATGGATTTATCTTATATCGAAAACTATTCGCTTTTGCAGGATTTAAAGTTGATTGTTTTGACATTTAAGGTGCTGTTTATGAGGGAGAGCACCGTAGGGTTTGATGATAGCGCAAACGAAGCCGTTAAAGAGCGAAACGCAAGGCTTGCCGCTAATAAGGAGGATAAAAATGAAAATTGATGCTACACTTGTTATTATGGCTGCCGGAATGGGCAGTCGCTTTGGTGGACTTAAACAGCTTGAACCGATAGGCCCCAAGGGTCAGGCTTTACTTGACTTTTCGGTTTACGATGCTAAGGAAGCCGGATTTAATAAGGTTGTTTTTATTATTAAGCATTCTATTGAAGATGATTTTAAACGCATCGTAGGTTCGCGCATTGAAAAGATGATAGATACAGAATATGTTTTTCAAGAAATTGACGAGTTACCGGAGGGCTTTGCTTGCCCGGAGGATCGCGCAAAGCCATGGGGAACAGGTCATGCTGTTTGGTGTTGTCGCAACGCGGTTAATACTCCTTTTGCAGTTATTAATGCTGATGATTATTACGGCAAGAGTGCATTTAAACAAATATATAATTACCTGGCTGAGGCAAACAATAATTATTGTATGGTAGGTTTTCGACTTAAGAACACACTTACCGAAAACGGTTCGGTGTCACGCGGTGTTTGCAATATTGAAAACGGCATTTTAAAGTCCATTACCGAGCGCACAGAAATAGTGGATTGCAAGTATAAGGATGAAAGCGGCAATTGGATTAAGATGTCTGAGGACACTGTTGTTTCAATGAATATGTGGGGCTTTACACCGGATATGTTTGATTTTGCCGAGCGTGATTTAATAGAGTTTTTAAAAGAAAAGATTAATGTTCCAAAATCCGAATTCTATCTGCCCAGTATAGCATCTAATGTAATCGAAAAAGGTGAAAAACAGGTAAGTGTACTGGTGGCAGAGGATAAATGGTACGGCGTTACATATAAAGAAGATAAGGAAAATGTTGTTTCAGCTCTTGCTGAAAAAATCAAAAACGGGGAGTACAAAGGTTTTTAAAGAGTAAATCCGGCGGTATGTGAAAATTATCACGTGCCGCTGAATTTTTTATCTGCTTTTCGCATATATTTTTTTGTAACAAAAAATGAAAGGCGAGATAAAAATGAAAGAATTTAATCCTGAGGGTATGCTGATTAAAACCGAATTAAACAGCGAAAGGTTATCAAGTGTTGAGTCGATTAAGGAAGCGGCTTTAAATGGTGAAATTATTGAGGCTATTGTGGTTTTATGCGACCGTACACATAATCTTACGGTTGATCTCGGTTGTATGAAAGGATATATTGAAAGGGAAGAGGGTGCAATAGGAATAGCAGAGGGTAAAACTCGCGATATTGCACTTATTTCCCGTGTTGGTAAGCCGGTATGCTTTAAGGTGCTTGGAGTTTATTATGATGAAGGGAATATTCCCTATGCACTTTTATCAAGAAAGGCGGTTCAAGAGGAATGTTATAATTACATAACAAAGGATTTGAGACCGGGCGATATAATTGATGCAAAGGTCACACACCTTGAATCATTTGGAGCCTTTTGCGATATCGGATGCGGAAACATTGCTTTACTGCCTATAGATTCAATATCTGTTTCACGCATTTCTCATCCTTCTGACAGATTGAGTATTGGCGATATTATAAAGGTGATAATAAAGGATATCGGGGATGACGGCAGAATTACACTCACTCATAAAGAACTGCTTGGCACCTGGGAGGAGAATGCTGCGCTGTTCTTGCAAGGTCAAACAGTGTCCGGCATTGTGAGAAGCATTGAGGACTATGGTGTTTTTGTTGAGCTGACACCTAACCTTGCAGGACTTGCAGAACCGGCGGATAATATGAAAATAGGCGAAGGAGTTTGTGTATACATTAAAAGCATCATACCCGAAAAAATGAAAATCAAGCTCATAATAATTGATAAGCTGGAATCTATACCAAAAAGAAAAATCCGGTATTATTATGAGGGTGATCATATAGATGACTTTTGTTATTCACCAGATGATTGTCAAAAACAAATATCCGTAAACTTTTAAAACAGATTGATTTTGATTAAGTTTTGATATATAATAACCTTTGGGTGATTTATTATGTCAGATAATTGTAGTGGAAATTGTGCCGCTTGCAGCAGTAATTGTACTGAACGAAAAACAGAAAACTTGTTTGAGCCTACGGGAAAGTATAATAATATTAAACATACTATTGCCGTAGTCAGCGGTAAAGGCGGAGTGGGGAAGTCTGCAGTAACTTCTATGCTTGCTGTGTCACTTTGTAAGAAGGGCTATAAGGTTGGTATACTTGATGCGGATATTACCGGTCCTTCAATACCTAAGGCATTTGGCATAACAAGTAAAGCTATGCAGAATGAATTAGGTATTTTGCCGGCTGAGACTAAAGGCGGAATTAAAATTATTTCGGTAAATATGATGCTTGAAGACGGGGATCAGCCTGTTGTCTGGCGAGGCCCGGTTATAGCAGGTCTTGTTAAACAATTCTGGACTGATGTTGTTTGGGGTGAGCTTGATTATCTTTTGATTGATTGCCCTCCCGGAACAGGGGATGTTCCGCTTACAGTGTTTCAGTCCATTAAACTTGACGGAGCAATTATGGTAACATCGCCGCAGGATCTCGTGTCTCTTATTGTTAAAAAAGCACTTAATATGGCAAATCTTATGAATATAAATGTGATTGGAATAATTGAAAATATGAGCTATGTTATATGTCCTGATTGCGGAAAAAAATTCAGCGTTTTCGGCGAGAATAGTGCCTCGTATGATGAGTTCGGCGTAAATCTTATAGGTAAACTTCCGATTGATCCATCGCTTGCTACTATGATCGATAGTGGTTCTGTTGAGCATTTTGACAGTGAATTATTGAATGATGCTATAAAGGAAATTGAAAAGCTATGAGAATGCGTAAAAAAAAGCATTTGTCGGAAAGGCTGTCCGAGGTTTCCGATTTGCTTTTTATAAGCGACAACGAGGATAAAAACTTTAATACCGCGATTCTTAAAAAAGAGTATATCGATTTTGAAAACTGGTTTGGCAGCGAAAAGCCTTTGTATCTTGAGATTGGTTGCGGGAAGGGCAAATTTGCCGCAGAATACGCAAAACGGCATAAGAATATAAATTTAATTGCGGTCGAGAAAGATGCAAATGTAATAGTATCGGCTTGCGAGCTTTGCAAATCCGAGAATATTAAAAATCTTAAATTTATCAAGTGCTCGGCTGAATATTTGGAAAAATATATAGAGCCGAATAGTATTTCGGGTATTTTTCTCAATTTTTCTTGTCCTTTTCCAAAAAATAAGTATGCATCACATAGGCTTACTTCCGCGCGCTTTCTTCAAATATATAAAAGGATTATGGACAGTGATGCTAAAATCGAACAGAAAACAGACAATATGCATTTCTTTGAGTTTTCAATAGAACAGCTCTCATCCGCCGGATTTAAGCTTCAGAATATAAGCCTTGATCTGCATAACAGCGATTTTGAAGGGAATATAGTCACTGAGTATGAAAGCAGATTTGCGGCGGAAGGTTTGCCGATATACCGGCTTGAAGCTTATTTATAATCTTAATATTATAAATTTTCACGGTCACCGCATAAAAGATTTACGGTGACCGTGTTTTTTGCCCCTAAGCGAAGGCGAGGGCATTTTTTTAGTTTATTTTGAGAATATCAAGAGGCGATACCGGCTTATCGTTCTGATAAAGCTCAATATGAATGTGCGGTTGATCATTAGCTTCGCTCGGTATAGTGCCGGAAGTTCCTATAACCGTTCCGCATTTTATATCGTCGCCTTCCTTGACATTAAGGCTTTCAAGACCGCAGTATTTAATTGTAATTTCGTCGCTGAACTGGACGCTTACAACTTTTCCGAATGATGCGCTTTCCTCTACAGATACTACTGTACCGTCGGTTGCGCTTTTAACATCAGTACCGTTTTTGCAAAGAATATCGATTCCTGTATGGAGTCGCATATCGCCATAGGTTGCGGAGTATTGAAGTGAATTATCACTAAAGCCCTTTGAGATGTTGCCTTCAACCGGCATCATAAAGCTCGGCTCTTTTTGCGTTTCCGGCACAACTTCTACGGTAGGCTCCGGTTCGCTATACGGGATTTCACTTTCGGTTTTGCCAACGCTCGAACTCGGCTCCGGCATATCAAAATCCGGTTCCGTTATACTGCTATTATATGAGCTGTCGTTTGATGAGTATGTCTTTTCGTCGCTTGAATTATCGTCTTTTTCTTTAACTTTTGCGTTCATTCCGGATATCGCAAGATAAGATACCGCACCTATTGCTAAAAGGCATAAGACAATAATCATTATAAAGCTCGTTTTACTCATTTCGCCTTTGTGGTCTTTTTCCTCATAATCCATAATTAACACACCTTCTTATTTTAAATTGTGTGACGGGAAAACCTGTCATACTGTTTTTATTTTTTCTCGCCGCTTAAAACATATTCTTGGAAAATGTTAAAAATATATTCACAAAAAATCAAAATTCACATAAAAATTTTAAAGTAATATATATTTTTAATAAAGAAATGCCGCACATCTTTATTACTCGCAGAATATATCTGCGATCTCTCCTCAAACCCCTTAAAATACGGAGAAGGACCGTGATTTCATGGTCCTTCTTCGCGGTTTTACGGGTTTTAATTTTTAAAAAATGGTTCATTATTGATTTTTCTGTTAGTCTATGGTAGTATAAAAGCGGTGATTTTATGAGAATTGTTATGATAAGGCACGGAGATCCCGATTATGTAAATGATACATTGACACCTAAAGGGCGGGACGAAGCAGAAGCGCTTGCAAAGTTTTTAAGAGATAAGCCGGTAACGGAGTTTTATTGCTCTCCGCTCGGGAGGGCGCGCGATACCGCGGCGCCGACGCTCAGTGTTACAGGCAGAAAAGCGCAAATTCTCGATTGGCTACGGGAATTTCCGGGTTATATAATTGATCCTGAAACCGGTAAAAAGCGTATACCGTGGGACTTGATACCTGCTAAATGGACTCAGATACCCGAGTATTATGATAAAGATAAATGGTTTCAGACTGAGCTTATGCAAACCGGAAATGTGCAGGAAAAATATGAGGAAGTATGCCGTGAGCTTGATGCTTTTTTAGCTGAACATGGTTATGTTCGTGACGGAGGGTGCTACAGAGTCGTTATACCTAATCATGATACCATAGTTTTCTTTTGCCACTTTGGTATTCAGTGTGTTTTACTCTCGCATCTTTTGGGAGTTTCGCCTGTTGTTTTATGGCAGGGTACGGTA
>CACXEV010000100.1 GCA_902766755.1 Oscillospiraceae bacterium
GCGCTTTTCACCGGACTTATTCATTTCTTCGACTCTTTTGAGCAAAACGGGTTGCACATAAGGTCCTTTTTTAACGCTTCTTCCCATTATGAATTCTCCTTTCGTCTGACTTACTTACGGCGTTTTACGATATACTTATCGCTCGCCTTGTGTTTCTTACGGGTCTTGTAACCCAAAGTAGGTTTACCCCAAGGGGTAACAGGGCCGGGACGGCCTATCGGTGACTTACCTTCACCACCGCCGTGCGGGTGGTCGTTCGGGTTCATTACAGAACCGCGGACTGTAGGACGCCAACCCATATGACGCTTTCTGCCTGCCTTACCGTAGTTAACATTGGCATGCTCCGGATTTGAAACGGTGCCTACGGTTGCCATGCAGCCTTCCGGCACGTTGCGAAGCTCGCCTGAAGGCAAACGCAAGAGCGCCATACCGTTTTCCTTCGCCATAAGCTGTGCCATATTGCCGGCAGAACGCGCAAGCTGTGCGCCCTTGCCGGGATAAAGCTCAACATTGTGAACAAAGGTACCTACCGGTATATTTGTAAGCGGTAATGCGTTGCCGGGTTTGATATCGGCATCCGGTCCGCTTACTATCTTATCGCCCACCTTAAGATCCTGAGGAGCAAGAATGTATCTCTTCTCGCCGTCCTCATACTGAACGAGGGCTATAAATGCAGAACGGTTAGGATCGTACTCAAGTGTTAAAACCTCGGCGGTTACACCGAACTTATCACGCTTGAAATCGATTATTCTGTACTTTCTGCGATTTCCGCCGCCTCTGTGGCGAACGGTGATGCGGCCATAGCTGTTGCGGCCCGCATTCTTCTTTATTGTACTGAGCAAACTTCTCTCGGGCGCTACCTTTGACAACTCGGAATAATCCATAGTTGTCATATTACGGCGACCGTTAGTAGTCGGCTTATAATGCTTTATTGCCATTTGTTTTCACTCTCCTATTTTGGCTTAGCGAAACCTCTTTCGGTTTCATACATCACCGGAAACTTAATTTCCCGTATGCGGGTTTTTACGCAAGACCGTCAAAGAACTCGATAGTCTTTGAGTCTTTTTTAAGGGTTACGATAGCTTTTTTCCAGGAAGGAGTTTTGCCTTCGTAACGTCCCATTCTTCTTACCTTACCGCGCATACTTACGGTGTTTACCTTGGCAACGGTTACTTTAAAGAGCTTTTCAACCGCATCAGCGATTTCAAGTTTGTTAGCATCCTTTGCAACCTTAAAGGTGTATTTTTTATCCGCAATTCCGGCCATGCTTTTCTCGGTTATAACCGGTGCGATAATAATATCTTCTGCAGCCTTCATTATGCGTACACCTCCTCAATCTGCTTAACGGCATCCTTAACGATGATAAGCTTATCTGCGTTAATAATGTCATAAGTGTTAATGGTGTTTACAAGAGCAGCTTTCGCACCCTTTATGTTCGCGATACTCTTAACCGCAAACGGATTATTTGTATCAAGAACGATAAGCACCTTTTTCTCGGCGCCTAATGCCTTTAAGCACTCGGCAACCGCTTTGGTCTTATACTCTTCGAGCTTTAATTCGTCAAGCACGATAAGGTCTTTTGAGAGAACCTTATCGGAAAGCGCGGATTTAAGCGCAAGACGACGAACCTTTTTATTGAGAGTATAAGAATAATCTCTCGGCTTCGGCGCATGAACGATACCGCCGTGTCTCCACTGCGGAGCTCTGATAGAGCCCTGACGCGCATGACCTGTTCCCTTTTGTCTCCAGGGCTTTCTTCCGCCTCCGGAAACCTCTGTACGGGTAAGAGTGGACTGTGTGCCCTGACGCTGATTTGCGAGATAATTTACCACTGCCGCATGCATAACTACGGCGTTAGGTGTGATCCCGAAAACGCTGTCGGCAAGAGTAATACTGCCGGCCTTTTTACCCGTCATATCAACAACTGTTAATTTCGGCATACTAAACACTCCTTCCCTTAAGCCTTAACGCTATCGAAAAGAACCACGATACCGCCCTTGGGGCCCGGAACGGCGCCCTTAACGGCAATTATATTCTTTTCAGCGTCAACCTTAACAACATTTAAGTTCTGCACTGTCACACGCTCGTGGCCTAAGTGACCTGCCATTTTCTTGCCCTTGAATACTCTCGAAGGACTGGAGCAGGCGCCAAGCGATCCGCCGTGACGGTGAACAGGGCCGGTACCGTGAGTCTCTTTAAGGCGGCCGAAGTTCCAGCGCTTGATAGTGCCGGCATAGCCTTTACCTTTAGAAGTACCTCTTACATCTACCGCTTCACCCTCTGCGAAGATGTCTGCCTTGATTATGTCGCCGACATTAACGCTGCCGGTGTCCTCAAGACGAAACTCGCGTAATACCTTTTTGGGAGCAACATCGCCTTTTGCGAAGTGTCCCTTCATGGGCTTCGTTACCTTTGAAGCTTTCAGATCGCCGAAGCCTATCTGAATTGCCTCGTAACCGTCGTTCTCGGCTGTTTTCTTCTGTGCTACTACGCACGGACCCGCTTCTATAACGGTTACCGGAACAACATTTCCGTTTTCATCAAAAAGCTGTGTCATACCAAGCTTTTTGCCAACGATTCCTTTTTTCATTCTGTTTTCCTCCATTTCGGTTATTGGTCAGCAAAACTGACTTGACCTGCGGTGCAAACAAACTTTTATATATAGGTGTATATATTAAAGCTTGATCTCAATTTCTACACCGGCGGGGAGCTCTAAGGATGATAACGCCTCAACTGTTTTGTTTGAGGGGCGTATAACATCTATAAGCCTTTTGTGAGTCCTCATTTCGAACTGCTCGCGGCTGTCCTTATACTTATGAACTGCGCGAAGAATTGTTACGATTTCCTTCTCGGTGGGAAGCGGCACTGGGCCTGATACCCTTGCACCTGTGCGTTTAGCGGTTTCCACTATCTTTTCAGCGGACTGGTCGACAAGCGCGTGATCGTAACCTTTAACTCGAATTCGGATTTTTTCTTTCACTGCCATGTGAAAATTCGCCTCCTTAATCAGCTGGCATAAGCCTTTTTCACGGTTCGGCTTACTGCCTCAATTGGTTGGCGGGCAAAACTTACACCGTGCCGTGCGTTTCGCACTTACACAATATAAATACCGGCAATTGCTGGGGTCACAGCAAATCCGGAGCAGCGGCTCGCGCCGCCGCGGCATAGTCGGTTCGCAAGTACCGATACGCCTCCTGGTTCTTTCGCCCGGTTTAAAATCGGACATACTCCGCGGAAATTTCCCGACTCTCACGGTCGGCCACCTCCCGCATCAACGCATGTTTACGCGGCTTTTCACCGCGTGCCTGAACATTTTATCACATACATATCCTAATTGCAAGAAATAATTTCTTATAATTTTAACGAATTTTTACAGGAAAATTTGTGAAAATATAACAAAGTTTTTAGAGACCATTTATTGCCCTTCTTTCGGATTTTGGAAGATATAGGTATTCCTTAATATTTTTTCGGAATATGTTGCGTTTTTTTTCGTTTTGTAGTATAATGAACAAAACATTTACAAGGGGTAATAAAATTGATAGGTTTTTATAATTATACCGTCGTTTTGACATACCTTTCCCTGGTTTCAGGTGTTACAGGCATAATGATAAGCCTTTCGGATATGGGGCATCCGTTTTACGGCGCGCTGTTTTTGCTTATAAGCGGTCTTTGCGATGCGTTTGACGGTAAGGTTGCGCGTACCAAGCAAAACCGCTCGGATTTTGAAAAAAAATTCGGTATACAGATAGATTCTCTGTCCGATTTAGTAGCATTTGGAGTATTGCCTGCAAGCATAGGTGCGGCGATGTTCCGTAGACTGTCACTTCAAAACGACGGTTTCCCTCGTACATATACTATTCTTATCATTGCCGTTATAGCCTTTTATGTGCTTACGGCTATGATAAGGCTGGCTTACTTTAATGTTTTAGAAGAAGAGCGCCAGCAGGCGGAGAGCGGCGAGCGCAAGACGTATGTGGGTTTGCCGGTAACATCAGCGGCTCTCATATTCCCGATGGTACTGCTCGTCCACTATTTTCTCCCTGCCGATATAACGCCGCTTTATTTTGCCGCCATGCTTTTTGTGGGCGTGCTTTTTGTATCAAAGATTAAAATAACCAAGCCGGGACTGCGCGGAGTACTCATAATGGTAGCCCTGGGCGCGTTGGAGTTTGTAGCATTGCTGCTGCTTAAATTGTTTGTAAAATGAACACTGTAACAAATAAGCCTCAAGCCGCCGAAGATTCCGGCAAGGCGCTTAAATTTCTTTACGAAACGGTTTTCGGCAGGGTGATACTGAGGCTACTCAGAGCAAAGTGGATTTCAAAGCTGGCAGGCGCATTTTTAAGCACTCGGCTTTCAAAGCCGCTCATAAAGCCGTTTGTAAAGAGTAACAACATTGATTTAAGCGAATTTGAAAGCGATAATTTCACCTGCTTTAATGATTGCTTTTGCCGTAAAATAAAGCCGGGATTTCGCCCGATAGACAGTGACCCTCACGCCCTTATTGCCCCGTGTGACGGGCTTTTGAGCGTTTATAAAATCGAGTCCGGTGCGGTTTATCCGGTAAAGCAGAGCAAATACACTATATCCTCCCTTTTAAAAAATGATGATTTGGCAAAAGCTTTTGCCGGCGGATACATATATATATACCGCCTTTGTGTAAACCACTATCACAGATACTCATACCCTGCTGACGGGGTAAAGGGAGATAACACATATATTAAAGGTACTCTTCATACCGTCCGCCCGATAGCGCTCCGCCACTCCCCCGTTTTCTGCGAAAACTCACGGGAATACACAGTGATAAGCACCGATAATTTCGGCAAAATAGTTCAAATGGAAGTTGGCGCTATGCTGGTAGGTAAAATAAAGAACCTGCACGGCGGAAAAAGGGTACAAAAAGGCGAAGAAAAAGGAATGTTCTTGTACGGCGGCTCCACCGTGATAATGCTGACGGACAAAAACACCAAGCCTTTGCCCGAACTTCTTGAAAACACCGCCGCCGGTCTTGAAACACCGGTAAGACTTGGAGAAAATATATTGGACAGTATATAAACAAATAGGTTTTGATTTAATAAAAGGAGGCTTTGTATGCCAAAAATTTCAGTTTTGCTTACTTCGTATAATTATGAAGCCTTTTTAGCAGAGAGCGTTCAAAGCGTTCTTTCACAGACATTTACTGATTTTGAGCTTATTGTTGTTGACGATTGCTCAACCGATTCCTCTCTTGAAATTTTAAGATCTTTTGACGACCCGCGTTTAAAAGTAATAAGCAACAAAAAGAATATGGGGCAGGAATATGCTTTCGGGCTTATAAACGATTTGGCAAGCGGCGAATATATTGCCATAGCCGATGCGGACTGCCGCTGGCTTCCCGAAAAGCTCGAAAAGCAGATTGAATATATTGACTCCCACCCTGACTGCGGCGCGGTTTTTACCAAAGCAAATTTAATCGATGAAAACGGGCACACAAACACAACCGATGAGGCAGTCGCTTTTGATTTGTTTGATCAAAAAAACCGCACCAGGCAAGAATGGCTGCGCCGTTTTTTCTATGAGGGCAACTGCCTTTGTAACCCCAGTGCCTTGATTAGGCGTGAAGCATATAAAGAATGCTACTCAACCGCAAACGGTATGTGGACACTTCAGGATATGTATAAATGGGTTCGTCTGTTTTTTAAGTATGAAATTTTTATACTGGATGATTGTTTAACCGATGTCAGAATGCACGGAAAAAATATGAGCGGTCCTTTCAGTGCAAAAAACCATATGCGTTTAAGCAACGAGATGTATCAGATTTATAACTGCTTTTACAACATAAGTCCTGCTGATTTTGTAGTCGCTTTTCCGGACGAAGCAAAGAAATACACAATAAACGGCAGAATAAACACAAAGTTTGCTCTTTCAAGAATTCTGCTTGCCTTTGACCTCCCCTCTGCAAAGTCCTTGGCACTGAATAAACTTTTCGAAATGCTTAACAACCCTACGGAAAGCAAGGAAATAGCAGAGCTTTACGGATACGATAATATAAGCTATCGGGATGACGAGGCAAATAATATCCCTTTTTTGCACAATCCTTTTATGGGCTTAATTAAGTTCTACACACCCAAACTGTATTTTGATTTCGGAAACGGTTTTAACGAAAGCGATATAATAAGCAAATCTATCTGCCCCGATTTAAACGGCGCTTTTTCGGTCACCTTTTCGGGAATTAAAGATTTTTGCGGCGATAAGGCAATTAAAGGTCTTCGATTTGACCCTGATGACAGCTGCGTAAAAGCAAAAATAGATCGCATAGTTTGTGACGAAAAAACAATAGAGTTTGAAGCCAATAAACCTGCGGCTCGCTTTTTTATAGAAGACGGATACGATGTTTTTTATACTTCTGATCCAAGCTATACACTTCATCTGCCCTCAGAAAAAATCGACACCATAAAAATCGAGGGAACTATATTTAAAATTAACAGCTTATCCTTAACCGAGTTGGTAAACAAACTCGCAAACGAAAATCTGACTGCAACCGGCAAGTTTAATGAGCTTAAAACCCATACTGAAAACCTTGAAAAGGCTAATTCCGAATTAACCACTGCGCTTAGCGAGTTAAAAGAGCGCACCGAAAGCCTTGAAAAGGCTAAATCTGAATTAACCGAAAGCCTTGAAAAGGTTAAATCTGAATTAACCGCAAATCTTAACAATACTACCGCTGAACTTAACCTCGTTGTTAATTCTATCAGCTGGAAACTGACAAAACCGCTCAGAGCTCTGAAAAGAGTATTCAGGCGATTATTCCTTAGTAGGTAAGGCGGGAAAAAATATAAAAAATTGAACAATTTGCCAAATCTTTAAAAGTCGCCCTTGGGGGGCGGCTTTTGCGCATATTTGCCTTTTTTGTATTACCTGTATTTAACAGTAAGACCGCAAAAATTTGACAAAAAATCGCAAAACTTTGATATACAATTATTATATCAATGTTATATAATATATTAGTGAATTTGCACATATCTTTTGCAAAAATTTTAAACAGAGGTGTATCAAATGAAAGCAAAAAGACTATTGTCATTAGTGCTTACACTGTGCATGGTATTTTCCATGTTCACAGTGTTGACACTTGTGGCTACAGCCCCCGTAAGCGCGGAGGGTTCGGAGACGGAAACCGAGACGGCTATATTCATAGGCAGCACGAGCAAGCTCACA
>CACXEV010000101.1 GCA_902766755.1 Oscillospiraceae bacterium
AAAATTCTTGCATTGTTATTAGCCGTTTTGGTAACGCTAATATCACTGCCTTTAATATTTTTTGCGGTTGCCGAATCTGGCGATTATACTGGCGGCGATATTGATCCTGTTACCGGTGAGCCTGTGATATGTAAACATACAAAAACAACAGTGTATGAAGCTGTTGCTCCTACCTGTATAGAACCCGGCAATGCAGCTTATACCAAATGTGATGAATGCGGTGTTATAATTTCCGGAGATGCTACTCCTATCCCGGCTACCGGTATTCATACAGTAGGCGACTGGCTTTATAACGGAGACGGTCACTGGCATTACTGCACCGTATGTGAGCAGAATGTTGACACGGCGGCGCACACACTTACCTGGGTAGTGGTAACACCTGCGACTTCGGAAGCTGACGGCTTAAAGAAAGAGGTTTGTTCCGTATGCGGATATGAAACCGGCAACACGGAAGTATTAAACAAACTTGAAAACCATAAGCCGGGCGATATAAACGATGACGGTGTAGTTAACAATAAGGACTTGACCCGACTCTTCCAGAAATTGTCCGATTGGAATGTTAAGGTTAACGATGCCGCACTTGATGTAAACGGCGACGGGAAGGAGAACAACAAGGATATTACAACTCTATTTAAGTACTTATCCGGTTGGGACAACATAACATTATCATAAATTTAAGGCGGACTGCTTCGGCAGTCCGCTGTTTAATAATAGCGTAAAAATCCGGCGAGTTTGGGATGTGTTCTCGCCGGATTTTTAATTTATAGTATTATAATTTTGAATAGCCAAAGCTATTAACCATTGCGTCGACCTTAATATTAGCTTTACAAAGCGGACATTCATGAGCATTATAGCTTGCGTAATCAGGCAAATTAATAGGATTGAAAACTGAATTTACATGTACGCCTCCGCATTCTTCTTCCGTTGCAAAAATTGCAGAAACACCTACAACATTACCGCCATAGTACCTTATTGCCTCAATAGCTGATAATGCGGTATACCCTGTGGTAACGGATGCCGCCAATACCAAAACATGCTTATTTTGAATAGTTGGCACTAAATTATCTCTGAACAGAAGCTGACTGCCAGTAGTACGCTCCGGGGTTACCACATAAATTGTTTGATGTGCATTAAGATTTATAAAATCATTGCGAGTTAAAGCCTCTGCTATACATGTTCCTATAACTTCAGTACCATCAAGGCAAAGTATAGTATCTATAACAGTGCTGAGCGAATAATATGATACTAACGTTTCCGCTATGGCTTTTGCCTCTGACAGTCTTGTTTTTTGCGAGGTAACATCAATATAATAATTGGTGTGTGAGTGACCTGTAGCAAAATGTCCCTTTGTTACCCTTAAAAACAAATTCTTATTTTTTGTCCTTATTTTTTGAGCATTATCTTTAGGCATAAAATAACTCCTTATTTTTTATAATCTTATTCTAACCTATTTTCATTATAAAATCAAGTAGTTTTAAGTTTCCTCAGCTTCGGCTATCCTCCTGGTCTCATGCACTGTTCCCTTTTCATGGTGAGCAGGTGCATATATCGTATATAGCTTTAGCGGAACGTTACCAATGTTTTTTATATTATGCCAAATGCCGGCAGGCACCATCACAGCATAATTGCTATTAACCCTGCTTTGAATATTCAGATTTTCCGCACTACTGCCCATCAGTACCTGCGCGCAGCCGTTTTCAATGCGTATAAATTGATCATTATCAGGATGTATTTCAAGGCCCACCTCATCACCGAGAGGTATTGACATAAGCGCAACCTGTAAATGCCCGCCGGTCCAAAGTATTCGCCGATAATATGGGTTTTCAAGAGAAACAGCCGTGATATTTGCAATAAAAGGTTCATTTCCATAATCTATTCTATTATTCTTTTCCATAGGATCACCCCTTAAAATACTTTAATAAATTATATTATGGAAATATCTGCAAAATGCAAACAAATGCCTATGTGTCTAACATAGGCATTTGAGTTTACTGCTATTTTTTTCTGTTTTTAAAGTCATCGCTTATTTTTTTGCCCCAATCGACTTTATCTCGGACAGCTTCACGCGGTCATGAACAACCTCGCTTGCATCATCAAACAACTCTTTGCTTATCCGGTAATCGGTATTTCTTTTGAAATAAAAGTATTTATTATCCTTACCGCACTCATCAAATCCGCATGCTTTAATCATGCGATATGATACAGTGTTTTCAATATAACAGCGGGCTACGGGTTTCAGATTTAAAGTTTTTTCTGCAAAATCTGTCAGCACCTTAAATGCCGCTTTACCAAGTCCTTTGCCCTGAAAAGACGGAAATAATCTGCAGCCTATCTCGGCTGATCCTCCGTAGGTAAAATTCCAAAGAATGGCCTCGCCTATCATTTCCCCAAAAACAGATTCTCTGACAACAAAATTTATTGAATCTCCTGCACGCATATCCTGCATTGTGAAATCATAGAAGGTGTTTTCATCTATTTTACCTAATATATCCTCGTCTTGACTGTAATCATATCCCCAATAGCGGTTGTTATAAATATCGGTATTAAGCTCTAAATATGCCTTTTTATCGCTTTCTCTAAACTCGGTAAGCACAATACCCTTTGAATCGATAACGGGTATTTTATCAAGTTTGCTCGCCGGAGAATTTATATGTACCAGATATTTATTCACCCTGCCTACAGGGTGATACTGCATTTTTGATATTCTAAGCCCCTCATCGCCCGAATCATCTTCCCTGTTTATTAAATTCAGCGGCCTGCCTGAATGCTCGCATATAAGATTTACAAAGCCGTTATACATAGTAGGATAAACGCCATCATATTTGGTGAGCGCCTTTTCAATATGAATTATCAACATATCGTTTACCACTTCACCTATAGTGAATGCCGCAATATCACCGTCAATCTCGAGGCATGCGGCATAAAGTCCTAAATCACTGTAAATTTCAAGCAGCTTCCGCGTTTGCTCAAATTCCAACTTTTCAAAATATTCGGCATCTTTATGAGATTTTTGATATTCGTCCAAAAACGCTCTTATTTTAGGCATATCGTCTTTATTTAAAAATCTGATAATTGGCTCGCCGTAAAGCCTTTTAAATTTATTGATATGATTTCTCTGACCTTTATATTTATTACCCTTGAAGGTCCGCGCTTCCTCAAAAGAATAAATATAATCACTCCAACGCTCATCGCATTCACTCATCATAGGCTTTAGGCGTAAATCGGTTGAAATTATTTTCAAAGTATTATCGTCTATTTCACAAAATCTAAGTGCCAGGTTATTAGCTCTCACATACTCAATCAATTCATTAATCATACCATCAACATCAGCACCTACAGGCCAACTGAATGCCGGTTGTTCGCCGATATTTTCGCGCATAATAAAGGTATCGTTCCAAACGCAAAACTGCACATCATACCCTTCCTGCCACATAAAAATGCCGCCTGCAGAGATATCGCTGTTAAGCGAAGTATTACTCTTAATATATGGCAAAACTCGTTTTAATGCATCAAATGAAAACGGTTCAAATCTAAGCATAAACACTTCCTGATTTCTAAAATACGACCTGAAAATATATCTTTGCAAAAAAATACCGAGATGCGTACTATACACACTCGGTATTTATTTGCTTTAACACTTTTATTCTTACAAATACATCAAATATCAGTTACAAATTGTAACTTCGGTATCCTTATCAAAGAGGTGAATCTTTGTAGGTTCAAGAGCAATTTTAATTCTATCGCCCGGGCGAGCGGTATTTGTAGGAGCAACACGAGCGTTAATAGTCTGACCTTCACAGTTCATGTAGAGGTAGGTCTCAGCACCCATAAGCTCGGTAACTTCAACATTAGCCTCAACTATGCCGTCTTTATGGGTCTCAATAAGATCTTCTTCGTTATGAACATGCTCAGGACGGATACCCATAATAACCTCTTTGCCTACATAAGCCTCAAGGCAATTATCCTTATTCTTATCAGCCGGAAGCTTAATCTTATATTTAACACCGGCACGGGTCTTAGTATCTTCAGAACCGAATTCTACGAAGAAATCACTGCCCTCTTTAAGAATTTTAGACTCAATGAAGTTCATCTGCGGAGAACCGATAAATCCTGCAACGAAAAGATTGCACGGATACAGATAAAGATTTTGCGGAGTATCAACCTGCTGAATAAAGCCGGCTTTCATAACAACGATACGGGTACCCATTGTCATAGCCTCGGTCTGATCGTGTGTTACATATATAAATGTTGTGCCGAGTCTCTGATGCAGCTTTGAAATCTCGGTACGCATCTGCGCACGGAGCTTTGCATCCAAGTTTGAAAGAGGCTCATCAAGCAAGAATACCTTAGGCTCACGGACTATAGCACGACCAAGTGCAACACGCTGGCGCTGACCGCCGGACAAAGCCTTAGGTTTACGCTCAAGCAAATGCTCGATGTCAAGAATTCTCGCAGCCTCTTCAACGCGACGGCGAATTTCATCCTTCGGAGTTTTTCTGAGTTTAAGACCGAATGCCATGTTATCAAACACGGTCATATGCGGATAAAGCGCATAGTTCTGGAAAACCATCGCTATATCACGATCTTTAGGAGCAACGTCATTTACAAGGCGATCGCCGATGTAAACTTCACCCTCAGAGATTTCTTCAAGACCTGCAACCATTCTAAGAGTTGTAGATTTACCGCAGCCTGAAGGACCTACAAGTATAATAAACTCTTTATCCTTAATTTCGAGGTTAAAATCTGAAACAGCAGTAACCCCACCGGGATATCTCTTATAAACATTTTTTAAAGACAAGCTTGCCATATTTGTGCCTCCTATAATTTGCCTTTTATCACTTGATATTATACCAATAAAACGCCGCAAATTCTATAAACAATTCATACAATATTTAAAGTATACTTTTATGTAAAACAAATAAAAAATCAATTAATTCTCAATGCAGTTGTTTTGTTAATTTCCTGACACTCTCCAAACAATAAATTATCAGGCAGAATAAGGGTGCCGATACGCTCTCTGTGCAGCCCTTCTACCCCTAATCCAAAAACACCGAACATACGCTTTATCTGATGGTATTTTCCCTCGGTAATTATTACTCTTGCTTTGTTTTTTGCCAGTATTTCAAGCACTGCCGGCTTGCATTTATACCCATCGGCTAAAACGACACCTTTTGCAAATTCATCAACCGCATCAGCATTTATATCAGAATCAAGCGTCACGATGTAACTTTTTTCTATTTTGCTTTTAGGAGATATGCATTTATGAGCAAATTCACCATCATCAGTGATAAGCAGTAAACCGGTTGTATCCTTATCGAGCCTGCCCACAACCGAAAGATCGCGCCGCTTTAAACTTTCCGGAACAAGATCCAACACTGTTTTTCGACTTTTATCCCTTGATGCACTGATAATCCCGGAAGGCTTATTGAGAATGATATAAACAAATTCTTTGTACTCAACGCTTTCTCCGTCATAATCTATTTTGTCACTTGAAGGGTCTATAATATACGCGGCATCCTTTACAGCATCACCGTTTACATAAGCAAACCCACGCCTTATGCCTGTCCTGACAACGCTTCTGGACATTCCCGTTTGATTTGATAAAAATCTATCTAATCTTTGTTTTTCCATTTTTCTTATCTCTGCTTTACAAGCGGCAACATTTCTCCGTAAAAATTGCGAGACGAAATGTCTCCTCCGATTATTCTGCCGTTATAAACTATCAAATTTATATAATATTCATCATCATTAGCTTTACTGATTTTACCTACCGGATAGCTGTAAAGAACCGCTTTTGCGCCCTTGTATGCCGACAAATCATATCCCGACTTTATTTGCAGTGTATTATAATTCTCATAAACATCCGTAAAAGTTTCGGGGATAACTATTTTTTTATTATAGGCATTATCCTCATCCGGAGTAAGCGCCAAAGATTTTATATATGCCACTCTCTGAGCGTTTGTTTTACCGTTTACTATCGGATGCTTTGCCGCATAAAACTGCCCGCTTACAATTATTATAAAGAGTGTAGACAAAAACACTATTGCAAGATTCTTTTTAGTAACAGTAACATAAGTTTTCAATATAATCACCCGTAGGAATTATACTGAAAAAACCGCCTTATTATTACTCAATAATGCAAACCGCATGTGCGGCGATACCGTCACCTGTACCTGTAAAGCCTAAATGCTCTTCGGTAGTAGCTTTAACGCTGACACAAAACGCATCCAAAGACAAAGCTTCAGCAATATTTTTACGCATTTCATCAATATAAGGAGATAATTTGGGCGCCTGAGCTATTACCGTAGAATCAATATTGACGATACTAAATCCGCTTTTATTCAATATATCGCCGACAGTTTTCAATATTTCTATGGAACTAATACCCTTATATTTATCATCACTATCAGGAAAGTGCTCGCCGATATCCCCGAGTGCCGCGGCGCCAAGCAGAGCATCAGATATAGCGTGAAGCAACACATCGGCATCTGAATGACCTTCAAGTCCCTTTGAAAACGGTATGCATACTCCGCCGATTATAAGCTTTCTGTCGCTTATCATACGATGCACATCATATCCGTGTCCTATTCGCACAACTCAAAACTCCTTTGCATAAATCTCGGCAAGTGCAATGTCATCGGGCGTGGTGATTTTAATATTTTTACTATCACCCGCAACCAATACAACATCATATCCTCCCAGCTCGAGCACTGACACATCATCCGTAAAATCTGAATTCTCATTATCTTCAATAACCTTGTTGTAAAGACTTACCGTTATTCCCTGCGGTGTTTGAGCAAGATACAAAGGCGTTCTGTCAACCGTATCTGTAACTATTCCGTTTTCTACCTTTTTTACCGTATCGGTAACCTTAATAGCAGTAACGCATCCGTCATGTTCTTTTATGGCTGCTACACAGTCAGATATAATCCTTTTGGTGATAAAAAGGCGGGCACCGTCAGAGATCAGAACCTTATCTTCGTTTTTTTCTAATCTTTCAAGTCCGCATATCACCGATTTTTGCCTTGTATCGCCACCAGCAACTATATCACTGAGCTTACTTATCATATACTTTTCGGCAATAAGCTGAATATCCTTTACAGATTGCTCTTTTGTTACAAGAATAATCTTTGAAATATCATCGGACCGCTCAAAGCACAAAAGCGTTCTGGCTATTACCGGTATTCCGGCGACATTTGCAAACTGCTTATCAATGCCGCCCATTCTGACCGATGAACCGGCCGCTACAACTATTACAGGTATGCCGCCGCTTTTTTCATCGCATATACTATAATTGAGCTTAGGCTTTGTAATTTCCATATAATTCACCTAAAAAAACCGTGCCGCTTCGCATCGCAAAAGGGCACGGTAAAAAATCTGAAAATTATTCGGCGTCTGTCTTATCTTCGGCCGGCTCTTCGTTTTCACAATCGCAGTCGTCCTCACAGCACTCACCGTCAAAATCGAATTCCAAAGGTGTGCCGCAGTTAGGACAATCTATACCGTCTTCCTCTAACATTTCATCGTCAAGATAAATTATATCATGGCAATTCGGGCACTCAACCTCATAAACTTCATCATCACAGCAATCACAATCATCATCACAGCAATCGCAATCGTCACCGTAAATGATATCTTCAACAGAAGAAAGATCCTCATCAACCGCATCAAGCTGCTCTGACATATCGTCAAGCCCATCCTCGATTTCGCAGATTTCTTCGGTAATATCGCCCAAAAGATCAATTATTGCCGAAAGAACCTTTCCTTCTTTTGTATTAACATCGAGATCTAAACCTTCAGCAAGACCTTTGATATAAGAAATTTTCTCACAAATATCCATATTTTTCTCCTTTAAAATTATTATGCACGCTCCATATATTCGCCGGTTCTGGTATCAATCCTTATTGCCTCACCCTCGTTTATAAAGAGAGGCACACGAATTTCACAGCCGGTTTCAAGCGTTGCGGGTTTAGTTGCATTTGTAGCGGTATTACCGGCAAAACCGGGATCGGTTTTTGTAACGGTAAGCTCAACAAATGTAGGCGGTTCAACACCGAAAACCTTACCTTTATAGGAAAGAATCTTACATACCATATTTTCTTTCACAAATTTGAAATTATCCGATAAATCGCTCTTATTTATCGGAACCATCTCATAGGTTTCCTGATCCATAAAATAATAAAGATCTCCATCGTTATATGAAAACTCCATATCCTTGCGCTCAATAAACGCTGTAGGGAATTTAGCACTCGGATTGTAAGACTTTTCAACAACCGAACCGGTTATAACATTTTTTGTCTTGGTTCTGACAAAAGCCGCGCCTTTACCCGGTTTTACATGCTGAAATTCAACAACCTGCAAAACCTGACCATCCTCTTCAAAAGTTACACCGTTTCTGAAATCGCCGGCACTAATCATATTTTTTCCTCCAGAAAATAAATTATTTACAGAAAAATTATAAAGCTAAAAAGCCATTTTGTCAAGTAAAACAACACAATATAATGTCAATAAAAGAGCCTGACTACTATATATTAAAGATTTTTCTAATATTTTTAATGCTACCGAGAACCAAAAGATGCTTATCCCCCGTTAAAACAGTATCGGGAGTTATCGCCATATCAAGTCCGTTTTCCTCTTTTATAGCCATTATATTAAGCCCGTGCTTACGGCGAACAGCAAGCTGTTCAACAGTCTTACCGTCCCACTCCTCAGGTATAGTAACCTCAAAAATGGAATGTTCATCATCAAGCCTTATATAATCAAAAACATGATTTGAAGTAAAACACACCGCTGTCCAGGTAGCTAATTGTTTTTCGGGGTATACTGTCTCATCTGCTCCGTTTCTGAGTAAAAACTTTTCGTGTATATCGTCAACCGCTCGTGCGACTACCGCCTTTGCCCCAAGTTCCTTTAAAAGAGATACTGTTTGAAGAGAATCTGCAAAATCTTTTATGGTAACTATGCAAACATCATAATCCTCAACACCGAGCGACTTTAAAAGTTCAATATCCGTACTGTCCCCTATCTGAGCTCTTGTAACAAAAGGCAGATTTGCATTTATTCTTTCTTCGTGCTGATCAATAGCCATAACCTCGTGCTTTAATTCGTAAAGCTTCTCTGCGATATTGCTGCCGAAACGACCAAGTCCTATCAGTAATATGCTTTTCATTTTTTCACCTATCCTACAGTTATTTTTTCAAGCGGAAGCTTAGAAGCGGAAATGCTTGACTTAGCCGCGGCAAAAATCAAGGTCAGTCCCCCTACTCTCCCTATATACATAAGAAATATTAAAATCGTTTTTGAAACTGCGCTTATTGATGTTGTAATCCCGGTTGTAAGACCTACCGTGCCAATGGCAGATGCAGTCTCAAAAAGACAGTTTTCAATAGGAATATTATCATAGAGACTGATAATAATTCCGCCCGCCAAAAACAGCGTTACATACATAATAAATATAGCAGCTGCAGATTTTACATTTTCATCACTGACACTTCTGTTTGATATGCGTACTTCCTTTTTTCTTGAGAAGACGCTGAGCGATGAAAAAAGCAACACAACTACCGTTGTAATCTTCATTCCTCCGGCAGTAGACCCCGGCGCACCGCCTATGAGCATAAATATAATCATAACAATAAGCGAAGCGCCCTTAAGCGACGAAAAATCCACAGTATTAAATCCGGCGGTTCTGAGTGTTACCGATTGAAAAAGCGAAGCCAATATCCTATCTTTACTACCCATATTTCCAAATTCCGCAAAGAAGAAATAAATTGCGGGTATTAAGATAAAAACAGCGGTAGCAATTAAAATCACTCTGCTTTGAAGTGTATACTTTTTAAACCTGAATTTATAGGTTTTTATATCGTTCCAGGTTGCAAATCCAATACCACCTATTACTATTAAAAGTATTATTACGACATTTACCGGAATACTGCTTTTAAGCGTAGTAAAGGAAGAAAACTTACCGCTTTTGCCCATAATATCAAATCCGGCATTACAAAAAGCCGAAACGGAATGGAAAAACGCATACCATATACCCTTAACTCCGAACTTACCGCAAAACGAAGGCATCAGCGCCAACGCACCCAAAACTTCGATAGACAGTGCCGTTATAACGATAAATCTTGTAAACTTCATTATTCCGCCGAGTCTTGGCGCTGAGATGGAATCCTGCATAAAGCTGCGCCCGAGCAGACCTATTTTTTTGCCTGAAATACGGGAAAGTCCTATTGCCACAGTAACAACACCCATACCGCCAACCTGAATAAGGAGAAATATTATCGCCTGTCCGAACGGCGACCAATAGGTAGCCGTATCATAAGTAACAAGACCTGTAACACATGTAGCGGAGGTTGCCGTAAACGCGGCGTTTATAAGCGGCGTATATGTATGTTCCGCACTCGATACAGGCAACATCAATATAAGCGTCGCCAAAATGATAACACCCGCAAATCCGAGTATTATCACTCTTGAAGATGTTAGTCTGAACCTGAATCTATTTGTCATATTACCACCAAATCAATCGTTTTTCCAAACAGAAGGAGAAAAAGCAATAATTATCGGGAAAATCTCCAAACGCCCGAGAAGCATAGAAGCGGACAAAACAAGCTTTGAAAACCATGTGTACGCCGAATAGTTCATCGTAGGCCCTACCGCACCGAATCCGGGGCCTGTATTATTAAAGCAAGCCGCGGTAGCCGAAATATTCGTTTCAAGTCCGAATGGTTCAAACGAAATAAGCAGGAAAGCCGCCACAAAACAAATAATATAGATTGCAAAATAATGGCTTACACCGCCGATAGTCCCCTCATCAACCTTTTTCCCCTCAAAATGTATTGTAGAAACGGAGCGCGGATGCAGAAGCCTTTTAATCTCCCTTGATATGATTTTAAAAATCATAATAACGCGCGAGACCTTAAGTCCGCCGCCGGTGGAGCCGGCACAGGCGCCTATAAACATCAAAATAAGCAATATAGCCTTTGAAAGTCCGCTCCAGCGGTCAAAATCGGCGGTGGCGAAGCCGGTAGTAGTCATAACGGACGAAACCTGGAAAAATGACTGCCTTGCCGATAACGATATTCTTTTGTAAATTTCAATATTGTTATATGTTACTACTGCCGTGCTGAATAAAGCTATGGATATATAACCCCAAAGCTCGGAGCTTTTGATGATATCCTTAAATCTTCTCATAAGAATGAGATAGTATATGTTAAAATTAACTCCGAAAAGCATCATAAAAATACCTATTACCCATTGGCAATAAGGGCTGTATGAAGCAATACTGTCCGCCTTGATGCCAAAACCGCCGGTACCGGCAGTGCCGAAGGCGTGAACTACACTGTCAAACACAGGCATGCCGCCTATAACAAGCAGTATTATTTCAACTACGGTAATTGCGATATATATAAGGTACAGTATTTTTGCGGTGTCTTTAATCTTGGGCACTAATTTCCCGACCGACGGACCCGGAACCTCCGCTTTAAGTATATGGATAGACCTATCCGTAACATTCGGAATAATAGCCATCACAAAAACAAGAAA
>CACXEV010000102.1 GCA_902766755.1 Oscillospiraceae bacterium
GTAATATCATCTGCAAGAGTATCGGCTGAAATACCGGATGCGTTCCTTAAAACACACTCAACAGCATCACTTTCGCCATCAACCGATACCTTAATATGATCAATAACATTAAAGCCTGCTTCCTTACGCATTGTCTGTATCTTGCTTACAACTTCTCTAATAAAGCCCTCTTCTGCCAATTCCGCAGTCAGATTAGTATCAATTGCAACCGTTATGCCTTTATCACTAACAGTGAAATATCCTTCCTTTTGTTTAGCTTCTACCAAAACATCCTCTTTTAAGAGTGTAACATTACCGGAAGGCAAGTTAAGAGTTATTTCTCCGTTAGTATCAAGCTCGCGTTTTGCTTTGTCACCGTCAATTTCACCGAGAGCCGTTCTAATTTCATTTAACTGTTTACCGAATTTTGGACCAACAGTTTTCAGCTGCGGTTTAAGCTTATATGAAACAAAATTATCAACCTCATCAGAAAAGCTGACATTTTTGATGTTAAGCTCATCGCGGATTATATCAATGTAATAATCAGGCAGATCTATATCAGATTTTACAAACATTGTGCCGAGAGGCTGGCGATTTTTAATTGCCGCACCATTTCGTGCAGATCTCCCTAAAACGACAATGTCAAGCACAGTATCCATTTTTGCTTCAAGGTCGGTATCAATAAGAGATTCATCAACCGACGGAAAATCACACAAATGAATACTTTTAGGTGCGGATTTATCAACGCTGCGAACAAGATTTTGATAAATGCTCTCAGCCATAAACGGAATCATAGGAGCCGCAGCCAGTGCAGTAGTGCAAATTGCCTTGTAAAGTACCAAATATGCCGTTATTTTATCCTCGGTCATACCCTGAACCCAATAACGTTCTCTTCCGCGACGAACATACCAGTTGCTCATATCGTCAACAAAGGTATCAAGAGCACGGGCAGCCTCGGGAATTCTGTAATTTGCAAGATTATTATCAACCGATTTTACCATTGAATTAAGCTTTGATAAAAGCCATCTATCCATAACTGTAAGCGATTCTTTATTAAGTGAATACTTGCTCGGATCAAAACTATCAATATTGGCATATAGAACATAGAAAGCATAGGTATTCCAAAGGGTACCCATAAACTTACGCTGACCTTCTATAACGGCCTTACCGTTAAATCTGTTTGGAAGCCACGGAGCAGAATTAGTATAGAAATACCATCTTATCGCATCAGCACCGTAGTTTTCCAATGCATCAAACGGATCTACTGCATTGCCCTTAGATTTTGACATCTTCTGACCGTTTTCATCCTGAACGTGGCCTAAAACAATAACATTTTTAAATGGTGCCTTATTAAAAATGAGAGTAGAAATTGCCAAAAGCGAATAGAACCAACCTCTGGTTTGGTCAACCGCCTCGGAAATGAAATCTGCAGGAAATTGAGACTCAAACAATTCCTTATTATCAAAGGGATAGTGATGCTGTGCAAATGGCATAGAACCGGAATCAAACCAACAGTCAATAACCTCGGGAACTCTGTGCATTTCACCGCCGCACTCAGGACAGCGAATCGTTACAGCATCAATTTTAGGCCTGTGGAGTTCAATATCATCAGGACAATTATCAGACATACTCTTTAATTCTTCAATACTACCGATTGCGTGCAAATGACCGCACTCACACTGCCAGATATTAAGCGGTGTACCCCAATAGCGATTACGGGATATTCCCCAATCCTGAACATTATTGAGCCAATCGCCAAATCTGCCCTTACCGATGCTTTCAGGGATCCAGTTTATTGTATTATTATTGCGAATTAAATCATCCTTAACTTCGGTCATTTTAATAAACCATGATTCACGGGCATAGTAAATAAGCGGAGTATCACAACGCCAGCAGAAAGGATAATCGTGTTCAAACTTAGGAGCAGAGAATAACAAATTACGATTTTCAAGGTCAACTAAAACTTTAGGATCTGCATCTTTTACAAACAAACCGCCGAAAGGTGTATCATCGGTCATATTACCTTTACTGTCAACAAACTGAACAAACGGCAAATCATATCTTCTTCCAACGCGCGCATCATCCTCACCAAATGCCGGTGCACAATGAACAATGCCGGTACCGTCGGTCATGGTAACATAATCATCGCACATAACGAAAAAGGCTTTTTTGTGCTGCTTTTCCGCAACCGGAACTGCACATTCAAATAAAGGCTCATATTCTTTGTACTCAAGGTCTTTACCGGTAAACTCTTCAATTATTTCGTATGCCGGTTTTTCATCATCAGATAGCGGAGATAATACCTTATCGAGCAATGGTTTTGCCATATAATATACAAAACCGTCAATCGCCTTTACTTTGCAATATGTTTCGGAGGGATTAACGCAAAGAGCTACATTTGAAGGAAGGGTCCAGGGAGTCGTTGTCCATGCAAGAAAATATGCATCCTCGCCTTTTACCTTAAAGCGTACAACTGCGCTTCTTTCTTTAACAGCCTTATAACCTTGAGCAACCTCGTGAGAAGAAAGCGGTGTTCCGCAACGCGGACAATAAGGTACAACTTTAAAGCCTTTATATAAAAGGCCTCTATCAAATATTTGTTTAAGAGCCCACCACTCAGACTCAATAAAGCTATTATGATATGTGACATACGGATGATCCATATCTGCCCAAAAACCTACGGTTTTTGAAAAATCTTCCCACATACCTTTATATTTCCATACACTTTCTTTGCAGTGTTCTATAAACTCTTCAAGTCCGTATTCCTCAATCTGTTCTTTGCCGTCAAGTCCTAAAAGCTTTTCAACTTCAAGTTCAACCGGCAAACCGTGAGTATCCCATCCGGCTTTTCTCGGAACCATATAGCCTTTCATAGTGCGATAGCGGGGTATCATATCCTTAATAACTCTCGTAAGAACATGACCTATATGAGGTTTACCGTTAGCAGTAGGAGGACCATCATAAAAAATATACGGTTCACCCTTTGCCCTGCTTTCAATACTTTGCTCAAAAATCTTTTCATCGTCCCAAAACTTTTTAATTTCTTTTTCCTGCTGGACGAAATTAACGTTTGGTGAAATCTCTTTGTACATTACGTTACTCCCTTCAAAAAAGAAATCCCCCGTCCTTGATAGGACAGGGAAAACCAAAACCACCTATAACGGACAAACATCCGCGCTACGATAACGGTATAGCATCCGGCAAACGCTAATTGTGACCTTTCACGCCGCAGCTCAGGAGTGATACAGACACCGGATAATACCGACCTTACACCAACGCCGGTTCGCTAAAATTACTCTTTTGGCATCCCAATCTCCATCACAGCTTTTCACACTGCTATTTTAACACACATATCGTAAAAAATCAATAATATTATAATAAAATTATATTGTATTTTCAAACATTTGTGATATAATTGCCTTATCAGTAAATTGAAAAGAGTTGTTATATGACGGAATTCAGTTTTGATAGAACTTTAAGCAAAATTAATGGCTTTTTTAAAAAAACTATTTTTTGGTTAAAAGACAATGTTACCATTACATCCGGCAAAACCGGATTTATAACCGGATCTGTTTTTGCCGCTGTTCTTATGATAATATCTGTTTTAAACTATTCCTCTTTTACCTCACTTGAAAGTGAATACAGGTGGGTATTATTAGCGGTAGCCTTGTTATTGCCTTTAATAATAGGATTTGAAATTGCCTATAAGGTTTCTGTAAATGATGATTTTGCAAACAAAATTTTCGGTGTTATTTTGATTTTTTTATTGCCGCTTTTAAGTATTACTATGACCGAATGCCTGAACGGAATTTTTGTTTACGATATGACATATCTCGGTTTTTTTGCAAACTATTTGTTGGTTTTGCTATTTTATTTTTTAGTATTCTCTCTAAGCGGCAGTATAAAGTTATCTATTTTTATAGTAAATCCTATTCTATATGGTTTTGCATTAGCCCATGCTTATGTAGTTGATTTCAGAGGCACGCCTTTCCTGCCTATGGATTTTTCCGGCATTACAACCGCTATGAATGTTGCCGGGACATATAACTTCAAATTGCTGTATAATGTAATTATCGCAACTTATCTTTTGATTTTCATTATGGTTATAGGTTTTAAGGTTAAAACTCCAAAATACCATATTGTTTTCAAGATAACTTTAAGAAGCTTTATGGGTGCATTTTTTGGCGTTTTAATGACATTATTCTATTTCACATCTGTATTTGCGGATGCCGGCGTTAAACCTGATTTCTGGAATCAGACCAGAGGATATAAAAATTACGGATTTGCTTTTTCTTTTTTCTGCAATACTAAATATCTGTTTATGAATACGCCTGACGGTTATACGGCAGACGAAGTCAACAATTATCTCTCTGAAAACTCAATAGGAGAAAATGAACCTACAGTTTCAACACCGAAATCAGCGCCAAATTTAATATGTATTATGAATGAATCGCTAGCTGATATGAGTGTGATCGGTCAATTCACAACAAATGAAGATTATATGCCCTTTATGCGCTCGTTAACCGAAAATACAATTAAAGGAAATTTGTATGTTCCGGTTGTAGGTGCCGGTACTTCAAACACCGAATTTGAGTTTTTAACCGGTAATTCCGTTGCATTCTTGCCGTCCGGCAGTAACGCATATATGCTTTACATTAAAAATCCAATTGCATCGCTTGTATCAACTTTAGAAGCTCAGGGGTACTCTTCTCTCGCATTTCATCCGTATTATGCTTCGGGTTGGCATAGAACCAGCGTATATGATTATATGGGATTTAACAAATTTATAAGCCTTGAAAACTTAATTGATGTTTCAATTTTGCAGGATTATGCAGAAAGCGGTTCCGGCGCCGATTATTTGCAAGCTTTGGTTGATAGTTATTATCCCGACCGAAAAAATATGCTTATCAGGCAGTATATAAGTGATTCTTATAACTATAGTACAATTATTGATGATTTTGAAAATCGAGATAAAGGTAAGCCATATTTTGTTTTTAATGTTACTATGCAAAATCACGGAGGATATACTGTATCTGCATCCAATTTTGATGAGTGTATTTCCATAACTTCAACCGATACTTATTATACAAAAGCTTCAAAATACTTATCCCTTGTAAAAGCAAGTGATACTGCTTTTGAAGAGTTAATTAACTATTTCAAAGGCGTTAAGGAACCGACAATAATCTGTATGTTCGGTGATCATCAGCCGTCTATTGAAAAAGAATTTATTGAGTCGGTTATGGGTGTTAGCGGTTTAGGCGGTCTTACTATTGAGCAAGAGCAGTTACGACATATAACCCCGTTCTTTATTTGGGCTAATTATGATATTGAAGAACAGTATGTAGATAAGCTCAGTTCAAACTATCTGTCTTCCCTGCTTCTGAAAACTGCCGGTCTTAATATGACTGAGTATAACAAGTATTTACTTAAACTTTCAGAAACTCTTCCTGTAATTGATACAGTAGGCTATATTGATAATCAAAACACTTATTATCGCTGGAGTGATGATACTCAATATAGCGAAGAGCTAAAAAAATACGAGAAAATACAATACAACTTTGTTTTTGACAACGAGAATAAAAAAACCGAAATGTTTTATCTGAACGGTTTTACAATAAACAATGAGCTCGACGGCGGTGAAGAATAATGCGCAACACTACACTTTGCCATATTGAAAAAGACGGGCGTTATCTTATGCTCCACCGCATAAAAAAAGAAA
>CACXEV010000103.1 GCA_902766755.1 Oscillospiraceae bacterium
AAAAAAAAAAAAAAAAAAACCGGATTTCAAAAGGAACAATGAGCACTGTACAGCCGTAAAAATTAACAAACTGCAAACATTTTTTAGAGAAGGGCTTGACATTTCATAGCACACATTATACAATATTTTATACGAATTTGCGTAGGCGGCAGCTTGCAGAAAAAAGCAAAGGAGAATATATTATTATGGAACTTAGGTTAGAAGTAATCAAATTTAATACGGAAGATGTTATCGCAACCAGTGGGGCAATCAACTATTTCCCGCTTTCGACTGTTTCGGGTTATGAAGAAACAAGTCATATTTCCCTCTACTCCGAATTAGTCGGCGATTCCGGTAATAATTCCGGTCAAATAAAAAATGTCATAAATCAAGGCTCCAGGTGGGTTATGTGGAATCCTACATCTCCAACTGCGATAGCATATAACACTCTTGGTGCCGGTTATAAGAGGGAACAATTATACACCTGGTATGACTCCGGTACTTGGTATACAGAGGGCAAAACGTGGGACGAAATGGCGTCCGCATACGGTCTTAATGATGACCCGACCGGCTGGAGAACATCTAACTGACAAATCAATAAAAACGATTAGTCTCCCTTGCGGTTTTGCAAGGGAGTTTTTCGATGAAAAGACGGTGAAGGCTGGGTATCGCCTCGGCATATGTTGGCAGAACACTGCTTACTAAAAGAAAGCTGTTTGAGCTATTTGTGCTCACTTACTGGCCGTTTGATATGGATATAACAATTTGGTTTATTCAGTCTTTATTATATTCCTATATTTTTTTTTATTTTGTAAAAAACTGAAGCTGTTTCGTTTTTACAAGCTGATAATGCTTGTATTTATAGTCGGCTCGCTGTTTTTAGGCGAATTTGCAAGAGTGATTCATTTTAGCATTTTGGACTATAATTATATACCGGTGGGATTTTTTACCATTGCCGTGCCGTCTATGCTTATAGGAGTATTTTTATGAGAAAAAATCAAGTTGGTTTTTAAAGCTCGTCCGTTTATTTATATCTTGTTCTTTGTCGCAGGATTATTGGTTGCGTTTTTTGGAATGGAAATGCTGAGCAAGCGGGATTTACTTGTTACTACAGGGCAGTCTATCGGTCTTGGCATAGCTGCTGTAGCCATTTGTTGCTTTGCTTTGCAAAAATCCAATGCAAATTTATCTTTCTTTGCGGTGCATGGTTCAAATTATGCAAAGCTAATATATTTGCTGTGTGAGCCTGTGGCATTCGCTTTAATTGTTCCGGCGCAGTTGTTCAAAAGCGCTGAACTTTTTGTGATAGCAAATGCTTTTAGCGGAGTTTTAATATTTGTAATTTGCTTATTGTTATCCATTATAATCGGATATATTAAATATCCTATTATTGCCTCGTTATAATCACTCTCCAAATTTGAACCGTCGGTGTTCGATTATAATCTAATTTTTTGTATATTCATTCGTTATGTGAAGGTAATAGGTATAAGATCCGAGAACAGGTTCAGAATACATTTTTTACCATTTTTACCGTTTTGCATATTCGTTCGATAATCCCAAAAGAGAACACTGCACTAAAAGGTGTAGTGTTCTTTTTTTGTTTTATAAAAGCAGTAAAGGGATTCGAACCAGGGCGGTTTTGCCAAAAGGCAAAATTGCGACCTTTCGGTGAACGGTCGGCAAGCCAGTGGGCAAGCGAAGGCGGCGGTGGCATTTTTGAAATATAATACCTGCGTGTTATCGTCATTTTCGTCATACATTCTGCGAAGCTCAGGATATGCGTCAAGCATGGCTTTTTTGGCCTCTATGCGGTCGTCTTCAACAAGTTCGCCGGCAAGGCGAAGCCAGACGCCGTCCTTAAACGCGCATATTTCGGCTTTTCTTTTTATAAACGCTATGATATAATAACCTCAAACCGACGGCGGTGGAACGCCGCCGAAATGCTTTCGCATTTGAAAACTGGCGTTTTCGTTTGAGTTTCTTGAATCATTAAAACCGCCGTGTTGCGACACGGCGACGGCTCTGCCGCCTTAAAGCTTCGCTTTAGGTTTTATGATATAATGATTTAGACAAATCGGGATTTATGGAGGTGATATGCAATGACAATCTACGATATCTCGCAGGAGGTTTTCAGCTGTCGGGTATTC
>CACXEV010000104.1 GCA_902766755.1 Oscillospiraceae bacterium
ATCTGACCTTTGGTCGGGTTCTGTTATTTTTGTATGAACGGGAGTCGAAAAGGGCGGTTTTTTCACAGAAAAAATGCCAACCTTTCATTGAACGGTTGGCATTGCGTTTTTTCTCTTTTAAAGAAACAAAAATTATGCTTTTTTCCGCTGCAATAATTTAAGCATAATTGCTATGACGCCCGATACTACAGCCACAATGAGTAAGAGCATAATAACCACGCTCCAACTGTACTTATCGGCAACGGCGCCGAGCGCATAAGTGGTAACCGCGCTGCCTATATAACAAAATCCGTCAAGCACGCCCGCTGTAACGCCGGGATTCATATGGTCTCTTAAAAACAGCGGTGCAAGGCTTGTAATGATATTATTTGCCGCATAACCGCAAATCATAACAAGGCAGAAAAATACAATAACCGCCGCCGCAGAAGTGTTTAAACAGGTGTTTATTCCGGCAAGGCTCACCGCTGTTATAACAAAAAATACAAATGACAGGATAACAAAATCACTTATTCTTTTGTGCAGCTTTTTAACCGCAACGGTGCCTACTATGCCGAGCATATAAACCGAAGTTGCGAGTATTAAAGACGCCGCGTTTGAAAAGCTGTAGGTTTCCTTTAAAATTGTGGGTATCCATGTCTGGAGTCCGTCTTTAATGAAGTTGTTTGCAATTGCAAACACCGAAAGCCCCACTACGGTTATGATAATCGCAAACGGTATTCGTCCTTTTGCGTTTTCACCGCCACCGTTATTTTCCTCACTTTCGGTGACTGTATCAGTTCTTTTATACGGCTTAAAGAGTAAAATCCAGGAAAGTCCGACTGCGCTCATAATCGCCGCTGCCAAAACAAACGACCACTCGTAAAGGTTGAAATGCTCCAGAAGTGAGCTGACGCTGTAAGCTGTAAATGTGCCTGCCGGAACCGTAAGCCCTAAAACAAACCCTGACTTTGGCAGATTTTTTTGTTCGATATTCTCGCCGAGAGTAAATATAAGAGATGTCCAGATAAGCGATTGAAAAACACCGTTTAGCATCCATAAATATTTGACAACAAAAAAGTATTCGCCTATGTAACCGGTTTTAATACCCAGAAACAACAATAAATTTATCAGTGCCGAAGCCCATAGCGCGACAGGAAAAATATACTTTTTCGGATAATACTTACACAAAAAACCGTTTATGACCTGACCTATTCCGTAAGCTACGAAAAAGAATGTCATAACAAGTCCGGTTTGCGCCTTATCGATTTTATACTCGCCTATTATGGAATTTATACTTGAGCTGAAACTGTACCGCCCAAAATATGCCATTGAATAAATAAAAAAGGCAAGCGTAATTATTAAATTTTGATGTTTTTCACCATTGTCCGACAACTGCATTCCCATATTTAACACCCAAATACATACAATTATTTCTGAAGAACTATTATACAGCACATCACATAATAATGCAAGTATTTTATCAATTGTTTATGCGCTGATGAACCGTGGGACTACCGGCATTTAAAGGTGCAAAGGTATATCCGTTATTAAGCCCCCAAACCACAATACTTTCAACCGCATTTACACTGAAGCTTTTTGTATCGTGTTGTAAAACCACCGAATGTGCTTTTCCGCGTATTCCGTTTATAACATTGGTATAGACAGTACCGGTATTTTTTGTTCCTCCGGCATCGCCGCTTAAAACATTCCAATCAAAATAAACAAATCCGCGTTCGGTTAATATATTGGCAAGTCTTGACATAATTCCGGGACAGTATTTACGGCTTATAGTATTTGATGAGCCGCCCGGAAAACGCAAAATGTTTGTGTATGACCCTGTTTGCTGCATTATTATTTCATTCATAGCATCTATATCTGCCAAAAATGCATCCTCGCTCGAATAAATCTGCGAGTAATTATGTGTAAGGGAATGTATACCTATACTATGCCCTTCAGCCGCGGCTCTGGTAATAAGAGACCTATCTCCCCTGCCGGTCACAAAAAAGGTAGCCTTTACGCCATATTTTGCCAGAACATCCAAAAGCTGCGCTGTATATATGGAAGGTCCGTCATCAAAAGTCAGGTATATAACTCCGCCGTTTGCGGGAGCCGGCGTGACCACTTCCGGAGCAGGTATGGCATCAGGCGCAACAGCCGGATCGGTGGTAGGCACAGCATCAGGCGGAGAAACTACAACTACCGGCTTCGGTTTTGGTTTTTCCTTTACTGTAATTGTACGACTTACAGTGGCGCTATTGCCGCTTTTATCGGTTACTGTATATACTATTTCTTTGTCACCGGGCGAAGAAGTATCAATGCCCTCCACTATAACCGCCGAGGTCAGATCACCGTCCGCCGCATCTGTCGCAGTATATCCGGGCTCTATATATTCTTCATTTGTATATATAAAATCCTTACTATAAGGTTGAAGCAATATTTCCGGAGGAGTGGTATCAACAACATTTACCGTGCGAACACCGGAATTTTCAGCTCCCACGCCTTGAGCTGACCAGGTAAGCTTATATGTTCCGAGTGTTTTTGTATCGACTGCTCCATCGCGCTGTATTTTAATCTTTTTGCCTGTTTTATAGAATATTTTTCCAACAACAAATGCGTCGACCTGAGGCGACAGATACTCACTGCCGTATTCAACAGTATCTGTTTCTCCTGTAGGAACGCTGAATTCAATCTTAAAGTTATTTAGCCTGAAAATTAATCCTGCCGCCGCTATAAATAAAACTATTGCCGCCATAAAAATAGTAACAATAAGTCTGATTCCCCTTATTCTCATAGTCATCCCCTGAAAAATTAAGCTAAAATAATTATACCACCGAAGAGCCGTTTTATCAACAAACTATAAAAATATGGAGCAGTCAGGCTGCTCCGTATTTTAATTTTTATTTATCTTTATGACTTTTAATTTTATTCATAATATCCTTTTCGTTATACAGAAGGAAAAGGATGGCGCCGATAAGACAAAATGCGGTAGCAGTACCGGCGGCTATACGGTAAGGCACTTGAGTGTTATTTTTAAAGGTTGTGAGTGCCGTTGCTGTAATGGATGTATAAACCACCATTGATATTGCCTGCCCCATTTTCATAGCAAATGTACGCGCGGCGAAGAACATACCGCTTCTGTCTTCCCCTGTCTCAAGTGTGTTAAGCTCGGATACATCGGCGACGCACGCCTGAGGGAGAATTCCGAGTATTGCCATAGGAACGCCTGCGCTTACCGCAACAAGTATTCCCCACGCCATACCCTGACCTGCAAGGGCTGTTATAAGGAAAACGGCTGAATAGGTAAAGAAGCCTATTACGATTATCGGCTTTTTACCAAAACGAGGCGCCAACATATTAACAACCGGGTATAAGCAAAGGGAGAATGCCGTCATAATAACCGTGAGTAAAAATGTTTTATCTGAGGATATTCCCATAATACGGGTCTCAAAATCGGCAAGACCTGTCTGGAAAAGGGTAACCGCAAAGAAATAAATAACATCCGCGTAAACGAAACGGCGGAACTGCTTATTTTTAAAGGTTTTTGCAAGAGAAGAAAAAGCCGGAGTATTTACAGGCCTACTGTCAATATACTGCCTCTCTTTTATAAAAAGAGCCGGAATAAGCATTGCAATTGCCGCTACTGCGCACATAATGCCGATACCGAGTTGAATTGCCCTTTCCTGACTGCCTGCAACGCCTTCAAGCATACCTGAAAGCGTGGGTACGAGCGTTGCCAGAGAGAAACCGGCAATGTATGTAAACGAAATATAAGTGGACACATTTATGCGGTGCTTTTGAGTATCTCCAAGCTCGGCTATAAGTGCGTTATATGGCGTGCAATAAATTGTCATAAAAAGATAGAAAAGGATAAGGAGTACAAACATAAGAGTATTATTAAGGGTTATGTTTGCGGTTTGCGGAACTATAAAAATTGCAACGGTACAAATCGCAAACGGGATAGCAACCGCTTTTAAAAACGGTATTCTTCTGCCGCCTTTGTAATTTGCCCTATCCGACCAACTTGCTACGATCGGATCTGTTACGGCGTCAAATATACGGCCGACGGCAGTTATAAGTCCGAAAAGCGTAATTGACGCGAAAATCGGGTTTTGCGTGATAAACTGACCGAATATGCCGTTAGTCTCCCCGGCGCTGTGAGTGCCTGTGTAGAGATGGACAAGCCAGGTTGAAATAATGCCCGAAAGCAAACTCCAACCGAACTGACCTACGGCAAAAATCCATAAAAGTCCGTTAGTAATCGGCTTTTTTGAAGGGGTGTTACTCATAAAATTTACTCCTTTTATATATTATTTCAAGAAAATCGGATTGGTCCATGCAAGATGATTTTCTTTATCACCTATACTTATTCTTACATAATCGTACGGCGCGAAGTTTTTAGTTAAGTCAAACTCGGCGTGTGTCAGGTTGCCGTCGGCATCTCTTATAATGGTTGTAGGATGCCTGTCGGAATGAAGCCGTATTTTAACCACAGGTGAGCATTCTATAACTGCCTTATCACCGTCAACATAAAAATCATATATCTCCGGTCCGCAGGAGGAATAAAACTTACCGTCTTTGAGCGCATCAAGTATATCCTTTACATTGTTTTCGGCATTCACCATTACCCAGCCGTTGCAGTGCTCATGTTTTGCGTGTCCGTCATCAACGGCAACTCCGTAAATCTTTTTTCCCATACCGAGCATTTCATCCCAATACGCCGCGTCGGTATCCTGCTCATGATTGATAGCTGAACCGGAATTAAAAATCTCCATGGCAAAATCGCCTTTGAGTTTGCCGAAATGCATTACCGATGTAGCGCTCCACTCGGGGTGGCAGTAAATTGTTAGGTTACCCTTTGCATGAATTTCATCAAGGTACGGCTGATACACTTCCTGTGTATCTGCTCTTACAGACGGATAGTATTCATCCTGATTGTAGAGGTTCCCGTCCTCTTTAAGGTAGCCTAAACATACTGTATGAAATGTGCGAATACCTGAAATATTTGCTACCTGATGATTATTAAATTCCATACCGGGAATTATTGTAATGCCGGTTTCGGGAGCAAAATTCTCAAAATTATAAAGTCTGTGATCTGTAAGCGCTAAAAAATCATACCCGTGTTCCTTGTAGTATTTGATTGTTTCCTCCGGCGAAAGCTCACCATCAGACCTTGTTGTGTGACAATGAAGTCCACCCTTTAACATTTTTTTATTACCTGTAAATGCCTGTTGCCTAATCAAGAGTATCGCCTCCATATTATGATTAGTATTATAGCATAATATTGTTAAATTTTCAACACAATTTGCCATTATGCCGTAAGACTATAATATTCGGCTGTTTTCTTTGCAAATTCAGGGGTTACTTCAAAATACTCGGCTAATGAGTATATATCCTCGTATCCATGGCGAAGCGCCCAAAAGTATTTTGACTTCGGGATAAGCTTTTTAATAGCCCATATATCAGCGCGGCGCTCATGCTTACCCCTTACATCACAGGGAGAATACAGGTTGTAAAAGCTCATAGTCTCGCAGTGCCCGAGCTCATGAGCTAAGCATACCTTTTCGTCTGCACCGTTTAATTCTCCGTCAAGTCCTACAAACAGACCGGACCCTGTACATAAAGATACCGATTTGTTTTTCTCGAGTAAAAAACGCTCAACACTTATTCCGTCACGCTCGGCAATGCGATAAAGTTCGTTTGTTTTCATTTACTCCCTTTCTCCTTGATATACTGAGCATATCTTTTTACTTCTTCCCACATCTCGTCGGTAACTTCCCCGTCACCGCCGAAAAGAGCTACCTTTAAATCACGCTCAATAAGGTCTTTGTGATTTCCCCCGTAAAGATAATCCACGCTAACGCCGAAATATCCGGCTATTTTTGCAAGTGTTTTAGCTGAAAGGCTTTGTATTCTGCCCTTTTTATAGTCTGACAGTGACGCTCGCGGAATTTTACACTCTTTGCACATCAAGGTTACATTAACTTTCTTTTCTTTGCACAATTTTTCTATTCTGTCGTAGATTTCAGGCATACCATACATCTCCATTTAAAAATTTTACTAAATTTAGTAAAATAATGCTTGACATTTACTGATTTGTGTAATATAATCAGCTTGTGGTTACGAAAATCAGTAATATTTTATGTATATCACATATTATATTACACAATTCCGTAATTGTCAACATTTTTTAAGGAGGAACAAATAATATGTACTATTGTACGGACTGTAAAATGTTTATTGAAGATCCTAAGTTTAAAATCCGCAAATCCGGCGGCAAAAAAGAAACCTACGCGCTATGCCCTATATGCCTGAATGAACTTATAATGTCTGCGCCGGAATACTGCAGATATTGCGGAACGCGACTTACAGGCGGAGAGAGAGACGGTTTTTGTACCGAAAACTGCCGCAGACTCGGCAGAAGACTATGGACAAAGGAAATGCGCCGCCGCAGAAAATTCAAGGATGACCCGATAGCACGAATACTTCGTATGCTGACCTCTTATAATCGCGAGCATAAAACACGATACAGCTATGGTCAGTTTGTATCGCTTATACTACCAACTCTTGAAAAAAGGACAAAAAAAGCTTATGGATATTGAAAATAACAAAGAACAACTGAAAAAATACCGCATACTTATTTCAAAAATATCCCGACTTAAAAATATGATTAATTTATGCCCCGAAAACGGAAAACGGTACGAGAGAGAAATAAATAATTGCATATCCGAGCGCGACAATATAGAAGATGCCATAAATCGGGTTGACGGAGGAGTTTTGAGCGAAATACTGTCTCTTAAATATATGTGCGGAAAAACACTTGAAGAAATAGCACTTGATATATGTTACAGCAAGAGACAAACCGAACGGCTGCACATAAAAGCACTCGGAGCCATAAAAATATAAAACAGAAAAGAGCAATCATAAAATTTCCTCTTTACAAATCAGGTTATTTTTTTTATAATAAATGCAGAACATTTGTTCTTAAAGGAGGTGGGGCGCTTGTCTGACAAAATAATACTTCACTGCGACCTTAATAATTTTTTTGCATCGGTATCTTTGTTATCAAGCCCTACTCTTTATGATATGCCGGTAGCTGTTTGCGGCAGTGTTGAAGCACGGCACGGTATAGTGCTTGCAAAAAACGAGATAGCAAAAAAGTACGGCGTCAAAACTGCCGAGGCTGTATGGGAGGCTAAACGCAAGTGTCCGAACCTTATAACGCTGCCGCCGGACTATGAAGCTTATCATAAATATTCGCGAGCCGCGCGGGAAATTTATTCCCGTTACACCGATTTAATTGAGCCGTTTGGCATAGACGAATGTTGGCTTGATGTTACGGGAAGTACCCTGCTTTTCGGAACCGGTGAACAAATAGCGGATAATATCCGTAAAACCATAAAAAAAGAACTCGGAATTACAATATCAGTAGGTGTAAGTTTTAATAAAATTTTTGCGAAACTCGGCTCTGATATGAAAAAACCCGATGCCGTAACCGTTATATCAAAAGAGAATTTTAAAGAAAAGGTTTGGGGATTGCCGGCAGGCGACCTATTATTTATCGGCAAACGCACATCGGATAAACTTAAAGAAAACGGCATATTCACAATCGGGGATATAACCCTTTGTGAAGATAGTATGCTTACCCGGATTTTCGGTAAGAACGGACTTTTACTTAAAAAGTATGCATTAGGGCTTGACGACTCACCGGTAACGCCTGATTATGAGGAATATAAACCTAAAAGCGTTGGCCGCAGTACCACACCGGATCACGATATACATAACAGAGATGAAGTTTGGCGCATATATTTAGAGCTCGCCGAAGAAATATCCGACGAGCTACGCAAAAAGTCACTGTATGCTACGGGTATACAGGTCCACACCCGTGATACTGCCCTTAAGATAAAGGAAACTTCACATTCGATAGAAGCACCGATAAATTCCGCTTTGCTTATAGCAAGGCACGGCATGGAGCTTTTTGATAAAACATATAAATGGAATTTACCGCTTCGCTCTGTGGGCTTGCGTGCAATAAATCTTAAAGGTGAGTCGGTTGCGGTGCAGGCAGATCTGTTCGGCGAGGTAAACGAGGATGAAAAAATAGAAAAAATAGAGAATTCTATTTATACCGTCCGCGACAAATTCGGTAAAAAAAGCATTAAAAGAGGAAGAAACATTTAAACAGACGGCAGACTAAACCCCGGCGGAATTTCCGCCGGGGTTTTACTATATTATGCGTTTATAGTAACTATTAGTTATTATATCTTACTTTTAGTTTGTTTATTGTGTTGTTCCTATTATCTATACTTATAGTTATATAGATTAACTAAAAGGCGGTGCTTGAATGAACACTTATAAAATAGGAGCAAATATAAGGAAATGCAGAGCTTCAAAAGGAATGAGGCAAGAGGATTTAGCAGAAGAGACAAATCTTTCAACCACATATATCGGTATGGTGGAAAGAGGAGAAAAAACGCCCTCGCTTGAAACCTTTGTAAGCATATTAAATGCTCTCGGCACATCCGCAGATGTTATTCTTTGTGATGTTCTGAATACCGGATACACTGTTAAAAATTCTCTTCTTAACGATAAGCTTTCAAAGCTATCCGAAGATGACCGTAATAAAATATATGATGTTATTGATGCAATGCTATCGCATTCAAAGCGTATAAAATAGCTGTTTGCTCTAAGTGATTTTTACTTAGAGCAATTTTTTTGCTTCTAAGCCCTTTCTTCGAGTAATTTCGACATTACATTTGTGGTATAACATAACTGCGAGTTATGTTATACCACAAAATACTACGAAAAGGGGAAAATTATGTCAACAAAAAAGATTATTGAACAAATAGCTGTAAAAAACAATGTAACAACAAGCGAAGTAAGGGCAGAACTCAAAAAAGCTATGGCGATTTCTATGATATCACAAAGCCCTGCCGCTAAGGAATTTTGGAGACAACTTTTGCATAACAATAAAAATCCTTCGGTAGAAGATTTTTTACAATTATGCATAGATAAAGCAAAAGCTGCAATAAACGATAATTGTGTATAACATAGTAGCCCCCCCGGCGGAATTTCCGCCGGGGGTTTACTTATCTGATATATGCTATCTGTCCGTTTTAAATCCTTCGCCTATTATCTCACCGGCATCCGATACAACTATAAACGCCTTGTTATCAATATCCCTTACAATATCGCACACCGTTGACACTTCGTTTATGCGAACGGTGCACATAAGCATTGTATGACTGTCTCCGGTGTAGCCGCCTACTACCGAAAGCTTTGTTATTCCCCGTTCTACCCTCTCGGATATTTTATCACATATTTCTTTAGGTTTATCGGTTACGGCGTAAACGATTTTCCCCCTATCAAGGCCGTAAAGAACGGCATCGGTAACGCGGGATGAAGCATATATTGCAACTATCGAATAAAGACCGCTTTCGATATCCTTATAAACGAATGCCGCGAAAGCTATAACCAGTACATCAAAAGCCAAAATCACTTTACCCACGGTAATATATCTGAATTTTCTGTTTACAAGTGTACCTATTATATCACTGCCGCCGGTTGTAGCGCCTCTTTTAAGAATGAGGCTAAGCCCTGCGCCCATAATAATACCGCCGAAAATACTGGCTAAAATGTTATTTACGGTAAACTGCGGAACAAACCGCTCGGACAATTCAATACAAAGGGATAATATACCGGTAGCAATGGCTGTTTTTACTATAAATATTCCGCCGAGTCTTACTATACCCAATATTATAACAGGTATATTGAGCACAAGCAGAATAAGACCGGTGGAAAACCCACTGATATAATTAAGAGCCGCGGCAATACCGGTAAATCCGCCGGGGGATATTGCATTTGGTGTTATAAGAGCAGTGACCGCGGCGGAGTACAAAGCACATCCGACAATATAGAAAAGCAGGTCGATAGCTATTTCTTTAGCCGAAAGCTTAAATTTCCCTTTTGCCATAGTAACTCACCTCAAATTATCTGTTAGTCATCACAGCCTGAAATGTTTTCCATAACAGCGTTTTCAAATCCCGGTTTATAATCTCCGTGACGAACAAAACTCATAGTTACAAAAGATGCCGCGGAAAAAATAACTGCGTATGGGAAAAGAGTAGAATATCCCCAATCGGTTTTAGTGATGATAAAGCCCGAAAGCAGTGGAGTGGCTATTTGTGCCGCCATAGAGAATGTATAATAAAGCCCTGTATACTTACCCGTATCTCCGCCGGAGCCTATTTCCACCGCCATAGGGTAGGAATTGACATTAATAGCCGCCCAACCCACACCGACAAGAGCGAAAATTGCATACATAACCGGAGTCTCACGCCTTATAAAGCCTGCCGCGGCGAAACAAACAGTCATAAGTGCAATACCTGTAAGCACCGTCTTTTTTCTGCCTAAACGGCTTGAGAGAAATCCGAGTGGCAAAAATGCCGCTATCGCCGCAACTGTTGCAAGCAGCAAATATCCTGAAGATTTTCCTACAGATACTCCCCATATATTAACGCAATATCTTGAAAATGCGGTTGTAACAGCATTATATGAGCAAAACCATAAAAATACCGAAACTAAAATTAGAATAAAGCTTGTCTTCTCGCCGCGGCTTAGTGACCTACCCGTTCTACTGTCCTGCTCGCCTACATTGCCGCCCTCAACATGGCGCAGTTTGTTTTCCTTTACAAAAAGCACCATAACAAGCACGGATATGAGCATAAAAGCCGCGATTATTACGAAAACAGCCGCAAAAGACTGGTTTTTCGAATACACACTTTCCCCTTCGGCGTTTTTATCGCTTTTCAGGAGCACCATCATTACTATTGTTGCAAAAATACCGCCGATATATCCAACAAGATTTATAACCGCATTACCCTTACTGCGAAGCGGTTTTTCGGTTACATCCGGCATATATGCCACAGCCGGAGAACGGTATGTTGACATAACAACCAAGAGTATTATCAGTGTTATCATAAACCCGGCAAAAAACAGTTTTTCTTCAAAGTACGCCAGTACAATAAGCAATATACTTGCGGCAATTGTGCCGAAAAGTATATACGGCGTCCGCTTACCGAGCTGTGTATTTGTTTTATCAGAGAGGGTTCCGAAAAGCGGGAGCATAAAGAGCGCCAATACATTGTCTATTGACATTACGGCGTTAGTTACAAATGTATTAAGCCCAAATCTGCTTTCAAGGATATAGGGAATAACCTGGTCGTAAAACTGCCAGAACGCAAGTATCGACATAAACGCAAAACCTATTAAAACGGTTTGCTTATAATTAAGCTTCATTTTGCTCCCCCTAATACATTTCTATAATTGCCGCGAGATTTCCGCGGCGACCGCCTGTTGCTCTGTGGGAATGAAGAATATCGGAGTTTTCGCAGGTACAGATATCCGCAATATCAAGATTTTGCGGTAAAATTCCGGCCTCGGTCAAAATGAGGCGGTTTGCCTCCCTCAGGTCTAACGAAAAGTGCTCACCGTCACCCTTTGGCATTATAACTGTATCAAGCGGTATTCCGCTTCCCTTAAAGGCTTCATATACCGGCAAATCCACCTCATAACAATTTTTACAGATCGAGGGTCCTATAGCCGCTATTATATTTTCCGGCTTACAGCCGAAATCATTTACCATTTTTTTTACCGTTTCAGCCCCTATCTTCTTGACGGTTCCCCGCCAGCCGGAATGTGAATTGGCGCAAACCCTTACCACCGGATCATAAAAAAGCAACGGTACGCAATCGGCATACTGTGTTACAAGTGCCACACCGGGTTCATCGGTTATAAGACCGTCAACATCCGAAAATTCAGGCCTTGTAACCCCGGTACCTAAATCTTTACAAGTTACATACCTGACATTATTAGTATGTGTTTGACGAGATAAAACCAAATGACTTACATCTATACCTGCCACATTACATAAGCGACGGTAGTTTTCGAGGACATTATCTCTTTTATCACCGTTTCTGAAGCTTAAGTTCATTTCAGCATATATTCCACTACTTACGCCGCCTTTACGCGTAGAAAAAATATGATGCACTCCGCTTGCCGAAACAAAATGCGGAAATGTTATATATTCCACATCACCCGATCTATTTATGTTAACCGTTTTGCTCTCCATAAGCGGACAACAGCTCCTCTTCTATATTTTCGGTGTTTTTAATTATTTCCCTGAACTGCACTTCCGATATATTTCTTATTGCGCTTAATGCGGCGGTCAAGTGAACCGGTCTGTTAACAGGACTATGGCAATCGGAAGCTATAAAGCTTACCAATCCTTCTTTTATAAGCTTTTTAACCGCTCTTCTCTCTTTAAACGAGAAAAAGAAGGAAGCATTTATCTGACAAAGCGCGTTTCCGTCTCTTATAACCGATAACAGTTTTTTATAATCCTTATATCCGCTGTAACGCTCAACATGAGCTATAATCGGCATAATACCAAAATTATCTTTAAGATCGGTAATATCTTTTATTACCTTATCTTCAATTTTTTTCATTCCCAAAAGCTCAACCAATAAATATCGGCTGTTTGAAATAGTCAGCTTTCTTATATCCTCAAATCCGCCCATACCCTTAAAATAAAACACTTCCGCACCGAGCAATATTTTTATATTGTAATCCGAGTTTAAGGAATTACGCAGTGTTTTTGCCGAATTTTCTCTCGCCGCAATAAAATCCTCAAGCACCGCAACATCGGGATAAAAATGCGGTGTTGCAACAGCTGTTGTAACCCCTTGTTCGGACATTTGCTTTAAAAGCTTTTGACTATCATCTGTATTTTTTGCACCATCATCTATACCGGGTAGAATATGAGAATGTATATCTATCATTTGGCACCTCGTAAAAAAATCGGAAGACCGCAGGAATCTTCCGATTGTAAATTAAAAATCATAAATCAATGGTTCTTATAATATTTTGAGTTATATTTATATTTATATCCTCTGTTGCTCGACTCTTTAACCCCGTTTATAACCGCGCCTAAAATCTTAATCCCTGCAAACTCGGCGGAGCTGATAATATGCTTGATATCACTATTCTGAGTAACACCCTCTCGAACCACCATAACTATACCCGCGGTAAGAGGAGCCACAACCAGTGTATCCGATACAACATTCATCGGAGGAGTATCAATTATTACGCAACTGTAAGCCGGAGAAACGGTAGCCAAAAGATTTTCAAATTCAGGACTGCCTAAAAGCTCCGACGGGTTTGGCGCCACTCTTCCTGAAGGCAGGAAAAACATATTATCGCTTATTTTCTTTATGCAATCTTCAAGCTTTGCCATACCGGCGAGAACATTTGAAAGTCCGTCACCGTTTTCGGTTCTCAGCTTTTTGTGAAGAGTTGCCTTTCTCATATCTGCATCTATAAGCAAAACACGCTCTCCGAGCTGAGAAAAAGCTATAGCCATATTTACCGCGGTAGTTGACTTACCCTCCCCGGAATTAGGAGAAGTTATAACAACCACGTTTTTCTTGGCGGAAGAAAGGAGAAATGAAAGATTTGTTCTTATTCCCTTATATGCTTCAACGACAGCAAAAGGTATTTTTTTGTTTTGAACACCTGCATCCGCATAAGAAGATTCTCTTTTTTTTGTGAAAAATCTACTCATTTATAATACCCCCTTTTATTATATGATGAAGCTTTACGCGCTTCATCAAAATCGGGAATAGAACCGAGAAGCGGTATATTATATCGGGAAGCAAAATCCTCTTCGCCCCTGATTGTATTGCTGAACAATTCAATACATACAAAAATAATATAGAGTATAAATGTAGCCCCCAAACCGGCAAGCAGGGTTGTTTTAAATGTTCTTGGAGAAACCAAACTTGCCCTATCTGCACTCGATACTATTTTAGGATCGGTTCTGCTTATAAACTCCGCAACATAATCGCACGCCGCAGAAGCAAACATATTTGAAATCTTTATGGCATTTTGAGGATCACTGTCAGTATAAAAAATATCAATAAACAGCGTGTCTTCTCCCCTGCGCGAAACAGAAGTATTAGCCCTTAAAACCTTATAGTCGTAATCGTTTCCCAGCTTACGGGAAAGATACTTATAGATATCCGGAGTTTTAAGCATATCCACAACCGAATCAACAAGCATTAAAGAAGCCTGTATATCCGAGCCCAAAACCTTGCTTGCGGACGAAGTTTCATCAGGTGAAACAACCGCGCCGTTAGTAACAATAATTGAAGCAGATGCTCCGTAAATGGGAGTAACAACAAATTCACAATATGAAAATGCCACTCCTGCTGCCAGAACAAACGCAAGAATAAGCGCCCAAATACGCCTGAGCGCAATTCTGAATAAAACAAAAATGCTTATTTCCTGCATTTTTTACCACCGCACTTTTTACATCATTTTTTTATCTATATGATAATATCATAAATATCCTCGATTTGCAAGTGTGGATTAAAATCCTCTTCCGGCTCCGCCGCCGCCAAAGCTGCCGCCACCGCCGGAGAACCCTCCGAAACCGCCGGAGCCTCCCGAGCGACCTCCGCCGAAAAATCCGCCGAATCCTCTGCTTCCCGGACTTAAAAAAAAGAATAACCCGGTACGCCTTGAAAGAATAATAAGAATAGCAATAAGCACTATAATACCTAACCAGGATTTTATTATACTGCTCGCACTTATATTTTCACTGTGATTTTCGGGGGCAGTAATGTTTTCCGGAGCCAACAAGTCATATTCAGAATAAACTTCCCTTACTACAGCGCGATACAGATTCAGTATACCGGCTGAAAACTCATTTTCGGCAAAATAATCATATCCGTAATCATCTATAATTCTGCCGACTTTACTATCCGGCAGGGCACCTTCAAGACCGTAACCTACGGATATATAAACTTCCCTGTCCTCTGTAGCCAGCAAAATAACAATGCCGTTATTATCCTCAGCGTTTCCAACGCCCCACTGCCTACCGAGGTTCAGCGCATATTCGGATATTTCTTCTCCCTCGGTAGTCTCTATCGTTACGGCAACTACCTGCGCGCCGACATCCTTGCTAAGCTTCTCTGCCACCGCTGTATTAAGTGCGGCGCCGATATTATATATTTCTTCGACATCCTTTTCATCCATAACACCGGCAAAATCGTTTATAAAAAACCTTTCTGTGGGGTCGGGGATTTTCACCTTTGCCTCTTCACATCCGGAAAGAAGCAAGACAAGTAAAACAGCAACGAATGCCGAAAGCGTGCGTAAAAATTTTTTCATATCAGCCGAAATCTACTACCGGTGCAGTATTTGCATTATCATCTGCGCTAAAGTACTCCGCTTTATCAAACCCAAAAATATTTGCAATAATATTAGATGGGAATTTGCGAATCTTACCGTTATATTTTTGGGCAACTGTATTGTAATCTTTACGTGCAGTGGCTATTCTGTTTTCTGTTCCTGCAAGCTCATCCTGAAGCGCAATATACTGTGTATTTGCCTTAAGATCCGGATATGCCTCGGTTACGGCGTTAACCCAAACGCTTATTGCCTTATCAAGCTCGGTATTAGCAGTCTCCTGCTCGGAAACGGTCTGAGCTTTGCCAACCTTAGCACGCGCTTCTGTTACGGCAGTAAGTGTAGACTGCTCATAATCGGAATAACCCTTTACTGTTGCAACAAAGTTAGGAATTAAATCGGCGCGGCGCTGAAGCTGAACGCCAACCTGTGACTGAGCGCTTTTAAGCTCTTCTTCCGCGGTGACAAAGCCATTGTATTTCCCGGCAACAACCGCCGCCAATATACCTATTATAGCAATAATTGCTATAACTATTATTAATGATTTTTTCATAAAACCAACTCCTTATAAAGTCTTTAAAAATCTTTCTATTCTGTTAAGCGCCTCAATTATATGTTCTGCACTGTAACAGTAAGATGCTCTTATAAATCCTTCTCCGCCTTTGCCAAAGGCAGTGCCCGGCACTACCGCAACATGCTCGCTATCGAGCAGTCTCTGACAAAATTCATCACTCGAAAGCCCCGTCGACTTTATCGACGGAAAAGTATAAAATGCTCCAAGAGGTTCTCTGCAAGTAAGTCCTATACGGTTAAAACCCGAAACCATAAGGCGGCGACGGCGGTTATATTCCGCCTTCATATCTTCAACCGCATTATCACATTTGCTCATTGCCTCTATTGCGGCATATTGCGCCGTTGTGGGGGCGCACATAATGGCAAATTGATGGATTTTAGTCATTTGAGCAATAATTTCTTTAGGACCGCAAGCGTAACCGAGCCTCCAACCCGTCATTGAAAACGCCTTGGAAAATCCGGAAACCAATATCGTGCGCTCACGCATTCCGTCAATCTGTGCAATAGAAGTGTGCCCGTGTTCTGTAAATGTCAGTTCGGAATAAATTTCATCAGATATAACTATTATGTCCGTATCGCGCAAAACATCCGCAATAGCGCAAAGATCTTTATGTTCCATAACTGCACCCGTAGGATTGCAAGGATATGGCAGAATAAGCGCCTTGGTTTTTGGAGTTATGGCTGCTTTGAGCTCATCCGGAGTGATCTTAAAATCATTTTCCGCTTTAGTCTCTATTATTACCGGTTTTCCGCCGGCAAGTATGCTTATCGGTTCATAACAAACATAACTCGGTTGAGGTATGATAACCTCATCACCCTCGCCTACGATAGCGCGAACCGCGACATCTATAGCCTCACTGCCGCCTACAGACACTAAAATTTCATCATCAGCTTTATATTTAACACTTTGTTTCCGGTCAATATAACTTGAAATCTCCTCGCGAAGCCTTTGAAGACCGCGATTGGAAGTATACTTTGTCTTACCTCTTTCAAGCGATGTTATACCGGCTTTTCTTATTGCCCACGGAGTCTGAAAGTCCGGTTCACCGACACCTAAGGATATTACATCATCCATAGTTGCGGCAATATCAAAAAACTTTCTAATCCCCGAAGGCTCAATATCGCAAACCTTTTTGTTAAGCACCCGGGAATAGTCCATCATATCAGTATATTCCCCCTGTCGTCCTTCTCACCCTCATAGAGACTTACATCAAGTTCCTTGTATCTCCGCATTACGAAGTGTGTTGCCGTAGATGTTACCGAATCAATAGTTGCAAGCTCACGCGCTACAAATTGGGCTACATCCTGAAGAGTTTTCCCCTTTACAACAACATTAAGGTCGTATCCGCCGGACATAAGGTATACCGATTCAACTTCACTGAATGAGGAAATCTTTTCTGCAACATCCTCAAAACCTAAATCAGCTTTTGGTACAACCTTTATCTCAATTATTGCGGAAACCAACGGATTTTCTACACTATCCCAGTCTATTACCGCCTTGTAACCGCATATAACTCCCTCTTTTTCAAGAGATTTAATCTCCTTTTCTACTGTTTGTTCATCTGTTCCTATCATATCAGCAAGCTGACGCACGCTGTAACGCGCATTTCTCGACAGCAACTTTAAAAGTTCGGTTTTCATAACAAACCTCCTGTTCAGGAAAATATTTTATTATTATAGATATATTACAAGAAACCACAGAATTTGTCAACTCAGTTTTACCTCCCGAAATATGCTACTCACACATATATATAATAATTCGAAAAAAATACTTGACCTTTTTAAACCTATGTGATATAATCGCATTACCTCTTGAAGGTTCTTTTTTTTTGGGAAAAATGACCTGTCAGCCACTTGGTGCGCTATATTGTATTGTGCTTTCTTTTTGCCTCAATATGTGGTGAAAAGTACAATATGGAACCGGGTGTTTTGAGGGAGGCGTTTCTTTTTAAAGCGGTAGGATTCTCCGTTTTAAAAAAAGAAAAATAATTTCCGTAAAGCGGGAGGTGCCGTTATGAGAGTTAAAATCACACTTGCATGCACAGAATGCAAACAGCGCAATTACAACACAATGAAAAACAAAAAGAACGATCCTGACAGACTTGAAATGAACAAGTATTGCAGGTTCTGCAGAAAGCACACCTTGCACAAGGAAACAAAGTAAGGAGAGAACAATATGAAAATTTTAAACAGAATTTGTCAAGTTCTCGGCATTGCTTTTTCCCTTTGTGCTTTGGCTCTTTTCTTTACAAAATTTGCAACCATCACCTTTTCGGGCGGCAGTGCTGATTTTGTAGGTGCAGAATTAGGCTTCGGGATTAAGAAGACCATAGGAGATACCGCTTATGATATGGCGCGCTCGGCAGATATTCTTTTCTGCTTCTTCCTTACGGTTTTCGGATTTATCTTAAGTATCTTTTCATTCAAATCAAAAGGTCTTCGCTATACCGTACCGGCGATAGGTATTATTGACGGCGTTTATATGTTGGTTATAGCGCTTAGAAAGCCCAATTTGTTTGTAGATACTCGTCCGTTGCCGGATGTTACTAAAGTCACCTATGGAAAAGGCGTACTTCTTGCGGCAATCGCACTGCTCGTTTTTGCAGTAGCCGCCGCTGCATATCTTATTATTGACGATTATCTTGAAGTCAAGGCTTCAAAGGGCGCTAAGCGCACAATATGGAGGCGCATTATTGCCTTTTTCAAGGACTACAAGAGCGAAGTCAAGAAAATTGTTTGGCCGGGAATAAAGGATGTGGCTAAAAACACCCTTATAGTTCTCATTATGTGCCTTATTGTAGGTGCGTTCATTTGGCTTTTGGATTTCGGTCTCGGTAAGTTACTCGAAGTTATACTCGGTTAATAAAGTACGGAGGTAACTTTTATGGCTGAAAATACTCAAGCAAAATGGTATGTTGTTCATACCTATTCCGGATATGAGAATAAAGTAGCGAGCGACCTTGCAACCATGGTAGAAAGCCGCGGTATGCAGGATTTGATTCAGGATATTAAAATTCCTATGGAAACCGTCAGCGAAACTAAGGACGGTATCACAAAGGAATACGAGCGGAAAGTTTTTCCCGGTTATGTTCTTATTAAGATGATCGTAACTGATGACAGTTGGTATGTTGTAAGAAACATACGCGGTTGCACGGGATTTGTAGGCCCTGCCTCAAAGCCTGTTCCACTTACCGACAAGGAAGTAGCCGCCCTCGGCGTTGAAAAGCACAGCGTTGAAGTGGGTTACAAAGTCGGTGACACGGTTAAAATCATCAGCGGTCCGCTGGAAGGTTACAGCGGCACGGTTAAATCTCTTGACACATCGGCAAACAGCGTTTGCGTTGTTTTGTCAATGTTCGGCAGAGAAACACCTGTTGATTTGGAGCTTGACCAGATTTCCCTGGATTAATTTAATTGTTAATACGCATGAAAATGCTTATTAACTCCGGCACACGAATTTTCGGGTGGTGAGGTTAACCGTCTGCCCGGATTTGAGCGTTTGTGTGTCACGGTGGGAGGAGCGTATAGAAGAGCGCTCCGCCAGGTGTTAATCCGGTTTATCGGATTAAAAAACACGGTTACCACGAATAATGGAGGTGCTAATTATGGCTCAGAAAATTGTAGGTTACATTAAATTACAGATTCCGGCGGGAAAAGCGACTCCGGCTCCCCCGGTAGGCCCCGCGCTCGGTCAGCACGGTGTAAACATTATGGAGTTTACCAAGGCGTTTAATGAAAAGACAAAGAATGATGCAGGTATGATTATACCGGTAATTATTACCGTTTATGCCGACCGTTCTTTCACTTTCATCACAAAGACTCCCCCTGCAGCTGTTCTTATCAAAAAGGCTTGCGGTATTGAAACCGCATCCGGCACACCTAACAAAACAAAGGTTGCCAAGATAACACGCGAACAGATAAAGAAAATCGCAGAAACCAAGATGCCCGATCTTAATGCCGCAAGCATTGAATCTGCTATGAGTATGATAGCAGGTACAGCTCGCAGTATGGGCGTTGAGGTTGAAGACTAAGCGGGGAGGTAAGCTTTATGAAACACGGAAAGAAATATAATGAGAGCGCAAAGCTTATCGAAAAAGGCAAGCTTTACGATCTTGAAGAAGCGGTAGAAGTAGCCGTTAAAACCGGCTCTGCTAAATTTGATGAAACAGTAGAAGTTCATGTTCGTTTGGGCGTTGATTCAAGGCACGCTGACCAGCAGGTCAGAGGCGCAGTAGTTCTCCCTAACGGAACAGGTAAAACCGTTCGCACCCTTGTTCTTACAAAGGGCGATAAGGCTGATGCCGCAAAAGAAGCAGGCGCTGACTTTGTAGGTGCTGAAGATTTAGTTGCTAAAATTCAGAATGAAAACTGGCTCGATTTCGATGTTGTTATCGCCTCTCCCGATATGATGGGTATGGTAGGTAGACTCGGTAAGGTTTTAGGCCCACGCGGTCTTATGCCTTCACCGAAGGCAGGCACTGTAACACCTGATGTTGCAAAGGCTGTTACCGAGGCTAAAGCCGGCAAAATTGAGTACCGTCTTGATAAAACCAACATCATTCACTGCCCGATAGGTAGGGTTTCCTTCGGCGCAGATAAGGTTAAGGAAAACCTTGAAGCAGTTATGTCGGCAATAGTTAAAGCTAAACCGGCTGCAACAAAGGGTCAGTACATTAAGTCCTGCGTTCTGGCTACAACAATGGGCCCGGGCGTAAAGCTCAATGTAGCTCGCTTTGGCAACTGATATTTGATGTTTAAAAGAGTTCCGCGCAAATCGCGCGGAACTCTTTTTGATGGTATTTTAAAAATCCGAACCCAACGCCTACCGGCCTTGGGTTCGGATTTTTAAAGTTTGGTGCACCTGACAGGAATCGAACCTGCACCGAGTTGCCCCGACTAGAACCTGAATCTAGCGCGTCTGCCAGTTCCGCCACAGGTGCTTATTTTAAATTTCGGTGAATTCAATTATATAACAACATCTGTTCAAAGTCAAGATGTTTAGCTTGAAAAAAGTTGTGCCATAGTATATAATATGTCAGTCAGCAATTATGGTAGGCTTTTATCTGTTTTGGAGGGTTAGATATGGGTGATATGGTTATAACGGTTATGGAAATTATCGGAACGGTCGCATTTGCCCTTTCAGGCTCCATTATTGCAGCACGGTACTCCTTAGACCTGTTTGGTGTCATACTTGTGGGATGTGTTACCGCGGTGTGCGGTGGTATGCTCAGGGACGTAATATTGGGTGAACTGCCACCGGCGGTGTTTTCAAATAAGGCGCTGTTGGCGGTTGCGGCGGCCACATCATCATTGGTGTTTATAGTATTCTATTTCAACTCAAAAAGGTTTGAAAAGCTCGAACGGCGGATAGAGAGCATAAATATTTTGTTTGACGCAATAGGCCTTGCGGCTTTTTCAATAACGGGAATGGAGGTTGCATTTGGCACAAAAAGCGGTGAAAACGCACTGCTTGTAATTTCCATGGGCGTGATAACGGGTATCGGCGGTGGAATAATACGGGATATTTTAGTGGATAAAATACCGTATGTGCTTAAAAAACATATTTACGCGCTTGCATCAATAATAGGCTGTATCGTTTACTACATAATAAGGCAAAACGGCAATAAGGTAGCCGGTATGTTTATTGCAATACCTATTATGATAATTATACGCCTACTTGCCGCAAGATACCACTGGAAGCTACCTAAAATCAAAATTGAAAAAGAACAGTAATTATCGGTTTTTTTCAAAAAAGCGTTGCAAACGCACAGGCTTTAAATTATAATAATTCTTGGTGATATTATGGCAAATGATAAAAAATTAGTAAAAGAGATTACATCTATGGAAGAAGACTTTGCAAAATGGTATACCGATGTATGCCTTAAAGCAGAGCTTATAGATTATTCTTCGGTAAAGGGTTGTATGATAATCCGTCCGTACGGATATGCTATCTGGGAAAATATCCAGAGTATTATGGACGGTATGTTTAAGGAAAAAGGTCATGAGAATGTATATATGCCCTTGTTTATTCCCGAAAGTCTTTTGCAAAAGGAAAAGGATCATGTTAAGGGCTTTGCTCCGGAGGTTGCCTGGGTAACTCACGGCGGAGAGGAAAAGCTTGAAGAGCGGCTTTGCGTTCGTCCTACGAGTGAAACGCTTTTTTGCGACCACTTTAAAAATGTTGTTCACTCCTGGCGTGACCTGCCGAAGCTTTATAACCAGTGGTGCAGTGTAGTAAGGTGGGAGAAAACCACTCGTCCGTTCCTGCGTTCTCGTGAGTTTTTATGGCAGGAAGGGCATACGCTTCATGCCACTGCTGATGAAGCGAAAACAGAGACCGAGCAGATGCTCAATGTATATGCCCGATTTGCTGAAGAGACACTTGCAATGCCGGTAATAAAAGGGCAAAAAACCGAAAAAGAGCGTTTTGCCGGTGCTGAGGCTACATATACAATAGAGGCGCTTATGCATGACGGTAAAGCGCTTCAAAGCGGTACATCCCATTATTTCGGGGATGGTTTTTCCCGCGCATTCGGCGTTCAATATACCGACAAGGAAAATAAGCTTGTGTATCCTTATCAGACCTCTTGGGGCACTACAACGCGGCTTATCGGCGCAGTTATTATGACTCACGGCGATGATAACGGTTTAGTACTTCCCCCTGCTATTGCACCGGTTCAGGTTGTAATAATTCCTATCGCTTCACACAAAGAGGGTGTGCTTAATAAAGCGCGCGAGCTTGAAAGCCGCCTTAAGGGTATATGCCGCGTAAAGCTTGACGATTGCGATCAGTCGCCCGGTTGGAAGTTTGCTGAACACGAGATGAAAGGCGTGCCGCTTCGTATCGAAATAGGCCCGCGTGATATTGAGAATAATCAGTGCGTAATAGCTCGCCGGGTTGACGGTGAGAAAATATCGGTAAGCCTTGATGAAATCGAAAGCAAAATCCCCGAGCTTTTAAAGGAAGCGCACGATGTTATGTATAAAAGGGCGCTTGACCGCCGCGAGGAAATGACATACACCGCTAAAACGCTTGACGAGATGAAAGAAACCGCCGAGAATAAGCCCGGATTTATAAAGGCTATGTGGTGCGGCGACCGCGAGTGTGAGGACAAGCTCAAGGAGGTAGCCGGAGTAACCTCGCGCTGCATACCGTTTAACCAGGAAAAAATCTCCGATACCTGCGTTTGCTGTGGCAAAAAAGCTGATAAAATGCTCTATTGGGGAAAAGCATATTAGATGTTAGACATCAGACATTAGATATTAGACCACCCGGCAAGGTTCACTTCATAACCTTGCCGGGTGGTCTTTTATTATATGCAGTACATATATTTCCAGACATTCATTACTCAATTATATCAAATTTTCACTCCGGCTCTTACTATAAATTTGTTACAATTATCCTTAATCCAGCCCTACTCTCGGCTTACCCACGAAGAACAGCGCCACCGTGCCGGGGCCTGCGTGAGAGGCGATAATCGTTCCGATATTTGAAAGCTTAATATCTTTTAATTTTGGAAAAGTTTGTTTGATAAGCTTTATAGTCTCTTCCGCGTCCTCAATGCAATTTGAGTGGCACAAAACGCATTTACCGTTATATTCCTTACCCTCTTCCACATCCTTAAGCATTGTTTCAACCGTGGTTTTTATGGCTTTTTTCTTGCCTCTTACCTTATCGTAAGCGATTATATGACCTGTGGAATTAAGATGCATAATCGGGCAGATACCCAAAATGGTAGCCACTGTGGCGGTAGCGCCTGAAACACGGCCGCTGCGCTTAAAATATTTAAGGTCGGTAGAGAAAAACTGGTGATGAATACGGCTTTTGTTTTCTTCAAGCCAATTCACTGCCTCCTCAAGGGACTTGCCCTCATCGCGCAGATCCGCCGCAAGGTCTGTGAGAATACCGTAACCGCCGCAAGAGCAAAGAGAATCGATTACTTTAATATTTCTGTCCGGATACTTTTCTTTAAGAGACTCGGCGGCTTCAATAGCGTTATTTACCGACGGAGACATCCCTGAGCCCATAGCGACATGCAAAATATCACCCGGATATTTATTTAAAAGACCCTCAAAATAATCCTGATATTTATAAACATTTATCTGCGAAGTTGAGGGAAATTTACCGCTTTCCATAAAGCCGTAAAAACGGTCGAGCGCCGCGGGGTCGCGACCCATATCGTCATCATATTCGACGCCGTCCACAGAATAGGTATAAAAAAGAACTTCTATATTTCTGCCCGAAATATAGGAAAAGGGTAAATCTACAGTTGATTCACAAGAAAGCAAAAAATTACTACTCATAAAGCACCTCGTTGCAATAATAGAGTTCGGCAAAACCGCCGTACCATTTAATTTTATTTATTTTTCCCGCTATTGTCACCCTACAAAATAAAAAACGGCTCTACCGGTAAGTTTTTGCCGGGTAGAGCTGTTTTGCTATTTTCTACTGACAGTAGAAACGCCTTATTTAAGCGTTTCTACGCCTATTTCTTTGTTAGTTATATTGAATGTCACATCACCGCTTTGGTCGGTGCGCCAGATTTGAGTGCCCTGCTCGCGGAGTCTTAAAATCACCACATCATGCGGGTGAGAATACCTATTCCCCCTGCCGCAGGAAATCATCGCAAAGGAAGGTGAGCAGGCTGATAAAAATTCTTCGCTCGTTCCGTACATACTGCCGTGATGCCCTATTTTAAGCACATCACACTTAACATCCGCACCATCCTCAAGCAAGCGGCGCTCGGCAGGCTCCTGTGCATCTCCTGTGAAAAGAAAGCTCCATTTGCCGATGTTTGCCTTTAATATTATACTTCGGTCATTTTCATCCTTTTCATCATAATAGCATCCGAGAACCGTCATATCAAAATCGCCGAGAGTCATACTCATACCCTTGCTCGCGGTCTCGCTTTTGCCGCCTGATGTTTTTACATTGGCGATAGCTTCCTGCATCTTATCGGTGCGTTCATCGGTTTTATTCAAATCGGGTATAATAAGCCTTTTCACCTTAAAGCTCTGCGTTATGGGCACAATGCCACCCATATGGTCGTTATGGTTGTGCGTTATAAGCAATAAATCAAGAGTTTTAATGCCCTTTGATTTAAGAGTACGGGTTATGTCGTCAGCATACGATTTTATGCCGGTATCAATAAGCGCCGCCCTGCCGCCGCTGAACAGCAAAATACTGTCTCCCTGACCTACATCAAGCATCTGAACATAAGAATTCTCATTCTCTATTGTTCTCGAAAAAAGAAAATTACGGATGCTGTCTATTGTATCGGTTATGTAGCCTATCAGACTTAAAATCAATATGGCAGCCGCAACTAATGCGACTACCATATTTTTATATTTACAAACTTTACTTCTCATTCACTTCTGGCTTCCTGTTCCATAAGCTGTTCCTTGGTGATGAGTACCTTACGGGGCTTTGAGCCCTCATAAGGGCCGACTACCCCGCGTTCCTCCATTTGGTCAATTATCCGGGCGGCTCTTGAATAGCCGAGCTTAAGCCGACGCTGTAAAAGCGAAGTCGATGCTTGCCCTGCCTCAACTACTACCCTTATTGCATCGTCTATCATACTATCTGCGTCGTCCGGATCTCCGTCGCCGCCTTGCTGAACTGCGCCTTTTTGCTTACCGATTACAGCCTGGCGTTCGATTTCTTCCATAACGCTGTCATCATAATCCGCATTGGCGCTCTTTTTGACAAAATCAACAACCCGCTCAACCTCTTCATCGGATACGAAACATCCTTGAAGTCTGCGAGGCTTGCTGGCGCCTACCGGGTTAAAGAGCATATCACCGCGCCCGAGAAGCTTTTCTGCACCGGCACTGTCTAAAATCGTACGGCTATCTATTTGGGAGGACACAGAAAATGCAATACGCGTAGGAATATTAGCCTTAATTACACCGGTTACAACATCAACCGACGGACGCTGAGTAGCTATCAGCAGATGCATACCTGCCGCACGCGCTTTAGCGGCAATACGGTTAATAGAGTCCTCTACCTCTTTAGGCGCCGTCATCATAAGATCTGCAAGCTCGTCTACAATTATTACTATCTGCGGAAGCTTACTTACCTCAGGCTCATCCTTAAGGTTCTCGACAAGCTTATTGTATCCGGCAATATCGCGAACGCCCCTGTCAGCAAACATACGATAGCGCTTTTCCATTTCACTTACCGCCCAGCCGAGCGCGCCTGCCGCCTTTCTCGGATCGGTGACAACCGGGACTAACAGATGCGGTATACCGTTATATACATTAAGCTCAACCACCTTAGGGTCTATCATTAAAAGCTTTACATCATCCGGCGAAGCCTTATAAAGGATACTTATTATAAACGAATTTATGCAAACCGATTTACCCGAGCCTGTAGCACCGGCTATGAGACCGTGTGGCATTTTCGCAATATCGGTTACAACAACATTTCCGCCTATATCCCTGCCGAGCGATACCGTAAGACTGCTTTTTGAGGCTGAAAAGGCTGTAGACTCGATTATCTCGCGAACACCTACTACCGCTGACTGGCGATTAGGAACCTCAATTCCCACAGCCGCTTTATTAGGTATTGGCGCCTCTATCCTGACACCGGCAGTAGCAAGATTAAGCGCTATATCGTCTGCAAGGCTGGTGATTTTACTGATTTTAACTCCTGCCTTAGGCTGAAGCTCATACCTTGTAACCGTAGGCCCGTGGTTTACATCTACAACGCGGGTTTCAACACCGAAAGAGCGCAAGGTTTCCACAAGGCGCTCCGAAACACTTGCCTGCTCGGCTGCAGTAGCCCTTGCATCGCCGCTGTTATACTCATTAAGCAGTGTAAGCGACGGCGGAATATAACCTACATTTTTTATGTAATTCTCGCTGATTTTATCGGTCATTTCCTCGGTTTCTTTTTCAAAATCGACCTTTATGCGTTCGGGTTTACTATCTTCCGATTCCGGGCTTTTCTCCTCAATAACGCCGTCGAGAGCAGTATCAATGTCGCCGCTCGTCCTTTCCTCGGGGATTTCTTCACCGTTATATGAAGCAACCAGTTTTTTCTGCTTTTCTTCAAGAGAATCTTTTTTATTCTTCTTAGCCGAATTATCCGGCTCGTCTACCGGAATATCTACATTAAAGCCCTTGACCACTTTAAGTTCGTTTCGCTTTTCGGCACGATCGGCAAAAGTGTTTTGGGCATGCTCGCTTACTGCTCTGGCAGAATTACCGAATGCCTTGAACAGCATTATAAGGGTAGTACCTGTCATAATCATAAACAGTACAAATATGAGTATTATAAGGGTTATAGCGGCGCCTGTCTTGCCAAATGCGACACATATCGGATGCCCTATAAGCGTTCCTAAAACGCCGCCGCCCTTTACCGCCGTGGCAATACTTTTGCCGGCCGCCCATATATCTGAAATGTGCTGACCGAAAGTAAGCCCGTCGATAAAATTGGCAAAAACATCAATTGTAGCGCCTATAAGCGTTATAAGCACTGCGGTTTCAATAGTTCTGTATTTTACCGCATTGCTCATCCTATCGAGTGCCACCATAACAGCGGCAAAACCGAGAAGTAACGGAAAAACATAAGCGGTAATGCCAAATACAGAGAACATAAACTCGTGAAGCCATGTCCAGACATTCTTGCCCGGTATGAATACTATACATGCCCACAGTACCGCTACCGCCAACCATATTATTGCCGACATCTGCCTTGATGCGGCAGCTTTTGCCGCATGTCTCGCGGAAGATTTTTTGTTTTTTGTGTTTGCCATAATTCAACTCCATACTTTGCCTTAAAGCGGCAAATTACTGTTTTTCTATCATATCATAAAGACAGTTTATAACATCCGAAAGTGAACCTAAACCGTCAATAAGTCCAACATCAACTGCCGCAGAACCATTTAACACCGAACCGACATCGGTTACAAGTTCCCCTGTGTTCATAAGCAGTTCGCAAAACTTTTGCTTTTCTATCTTAGAGTTTTTAACTACAAAATCGGTTATTCTCTCCTGCATACGGGTAAAATGATTCATCATCTGCGGCACACCAATAACCAGCCCGTTAGTTCTGACCGGGTGAATGGTCATAGTAGCCGAAGGGGCTATAAAAGACCTTTTTGCCGATACTGCAAGCGGCACGCCTATTGAATGCCCCCCGCCGAGCACAAAACTAACGCTCGGCTTTTTCATACCGGATATAAGCTCCGCAATGGCAAGTCCCGCTTCAACATCTCCGCCTATAGTATTAAGCAAAATGAGAATTCCCTCTATTTCGGTACTTTCCTCAACCGCCACAAGCTGAGGTAATATATGCTCATACTTGGTAGTTTTACTCTGCTCGGGCAGTATGCTATGCCCTTCAATTTCACCTATAATGGTAAGGCAGAAAATTTTATGTTTGCCGGAAAAGGTTTCAACAACACCCATTTCTTTTATACTGTCATTTGCCTCATTGTTTTGCTTTTTTTCGTTTTCTTCCATAATATCTCCTCCGATATTATTATCGGAAGAATATATTATTAAATACACATTATTTTTTAATTGATCGCAAATAATCCTCTAAAATAACCGTAGCCGCAACTGCATCAACAGTTTTTTTGCGCTTTTTACCGCGAACATCATTCATATTAAGATAAGTGTGCGCGGTAATGGTGGTACAGCGTTCATCATAAAGCACGGTTTCTATCAAAGACTTCTCGGTTATACTCTCCGCTATCCTTTTTGAGGTTTCCGCACGCTCGCCAAAGCTACCGTCCATATTCCGCGGGAGACCTACAACGATCCGCCCTGCTCCATACTCTTTTGCCGCCGCACATATTTTTTGAACAAGTTTTTCTTCGTTGTTCTCGGTTATAACGCCTTTAGGAAAAGCAAAGCCTTCGCCCTCATCCGATACGGCAACGCCTGTCCTTACAAGACCTAAATCGACCGACATTATAATCACCCGCGGCTCACCTCCGCCATTCTGCTACGCTTCGGCAATAATTCATCCGGCACGTGGGTATGATCATTCATATATAATAATTCGGCATTAAAATCATCATCAAATCTCACAAGGGAAACTGCCGTGTTCTCGCACCACGGCACATTTTTAAGCTCATCTATCGTGCCGTATAAAAGCCTGCTGTTAAGACAGCGCGTAACTCCCCCATGAGTCGCAACAGCTACTGTTTTATCCTTGTTATCTTTAGCTATTTTAAGAACAGCCGTCCATATACGATCATAGGCATCACGCATAGGCTCGCCGCCCTCCGGGGCAAAATCCTGCGGACTATCGTTCCAAACAATTCCAAGCTCCGGCATATTTTTAAACATTTCAAGAAATGGTTTTCCCTCTAAAATACCGCCGTTTACTTCTGTAAGGTCTTCAAGTGGCAGTATCTTGATATCCCTGCCTGCCCTTATGGCTTCAGCTGTCTTTTTGGCTCGTATCAGCGGACTTGTATATATAATGTCAATATTAGTATCTTTAAATCTCTTACTTAAATATTCAAGCTGGCGACTGCCAAGCTCGGTTATATCACAATCGGTAGAACCTTGAAAGAGTCTTTTGTGATTTCCCTGCGCTTCACAATGCCTTACAATATAAACATCTGTCATAAACATACACCCGTTAATATTTTAGCACAATATATATGTTTTTGCAAGGACAAGATACTGTATTTATGCCTTTTTTACTTGACTTAAGCCCATTTTGTGATATAATTTTTAATAATTGAAAAAACTTTCAGGGGGTACAAGTAAACAATGATAAAAAAGTATTTGAACAGGCTTTTTATTGATGGACTTTCCGGCATGGCTTACGGATTGTTTTCTACTCTTATTATAGGTACTATTATTTGTCAAATCGCCTCTCTTATAGGGCAGATACCCGGTGGATTTTGGGCAGGTGCGGCATCATACCTTACCATTATGGGTAATGCCGCAAAAACAATAACCGGAGCCGGAATAGGCGTTGGAGTTGCGGTTAAGCTTAAGGCTTCACCGCTTACAACTGTTTCCGCCGCAGTAGCCGGAATGGTTGGCGCTTTTCCGAGAGCGCTTGAAAGCTTTGCTGTTGGCGCTCCGGGCGAGCCGCTTGGTGCATTTATAGCCGCGTATGTAGCTATAGAAATCGGTGCTCTTATATCCGGAAAAACTAAACTTGAAATAATCCTTACCCCTCTTTGTTGTATAATTGCCGGGTGCGCGGCAGGATTACTTATAGGTCCTTATATTTCCACCGCTATGGCGTTTATAGGCAGACTTGTAAATATAAATGTTGAAAAGTATCCAATTTTAGGCGGTATGGCGGTATCAGCCATTATGGGAATACTTCTTACTCTTCCGATTTCTTCCGCCGCCATAGGTATATCAATGGGAATAACAGGCCTTGCCGCCGGTGCGGCAACAATAGGTTGCTGTTGTAATATGGTAGGCTTTGCCGTTATAAGTTACAGAGAGAATAAACTTGGCGGTCTTATAGCGCAGGGTGTGGGAACATCAATGCTCCAGATGCCTAACATCGTGCGGCATCCGCTTATATGGGTACCGTCTATCCTTGCAAGTGTAATTTTAGGCCCTGTATCCTCTGCCGCGCTTAAAATGGTTAGTAATCCGATAGGCTCCGGTATGGGCTCTGCCGGATTTGTAGGACAGTTTATGAGCTATGCCGCTATGACCGAGGCGGGTACTGCACCGGTTGTGGCAATTATAGAAATAATAGTTATGCACTTCGTTTTACCTGCGGCTGTCACACTTGGTATCGCGGAGATTATGAGAAAATCAGGACTTATTAAAAAAGGCGATATGAAGCTCGAGGATATATCTCATGCGTAAGCGCGAAATTACACTTGCCGCGGTAGAAGCGCTCGAGAAGTTGTACCCGGACGCCGTATGTTCGCTCACTTATACCGATGCTTTTCAGCTGCTCATCGCCACACGGCTCTCGGCTCAATGTACCGATGCGCGGGTCAATATGGTCACTCCGGCGCTGTTTGCCCGCTTTCCGGATGCCGAGAGTATGGCAAAAGCAAATCTAAGCGAAGTAGAGTCACTTATAAAGAGTTGCGGACTTTATAAGACAAAAGCGCGCGATCTTATTGAAATAGGCAAAAAAATCACCGCCGATTTCGGCGGCAGAGTACCTGATACTATAGAGGAGCTTATCACACTTTCAGGCGTTGGCAGAAAGACTGCTAATTTAGTTTGCGGCGATATTTACGGCAAACCGGCAGTAGTAACAGATACTCATTTCATACGCCTTGCGAACCGTTTGGGGCTTGTCAACACCAAAGATCCATTAAAGGTTGAAAAGGAGATGCGTAAGCTTTTGCCGCCTGAAAAGTCAAGTGATTTTTGTCATAGAACCGTGCTTTTCGGCAGGGATATTTGCACAGCTCGGCATACATACTGTGAAAGATGTCCAATGTCGGGATTTTGCCCTTCTTGCAATTAATCAGACAATTAAAGCTAAAAAACATAAATGCGCGGTTTTACCGCACAAGTATACAGACAGAGATCTGCAGAACTAAACCCCCGCCTTTTGGCGGGGGTTTAAAATATCAACCGATATTATTTATTATTTCTCTTTTTACGATAGGTAACACCAGCGAATACGCTTGAGCCCATAACAGCGAGGAGAGCTATTACGAGGAATGCAATATCAGTGTCAGCTGTCTTAGGAGAAGAAGTAGTTGTATCTGTCTTACCGGAATCGGTTGTGCCGGTGGTAGAGGCAGTACCCTTGTTGTCTGTGCCGGTAGAGGAGGTGTTATTGTCTCCGGTAGTCGGAGTTGCTGCCGCAGCTTCAGGAACTTTCAAATCAGCAACAGTTCCTACACCGTCACCGGTTATTGTAGCTGTATAAGTAGTACCGGCTACAAACTTCGGATTAGTAGCATAGAATGCCTGATTAATAGAAACGGTAGTTCCGTTCTCATCACCGGTTACATCAATATACTCATCGGGAACGGTAATTTCCTCACCGTCAACATTGATTGTAACTTTGATGTTGTTCTTGTTAAGCTTAGAAGCCGGAATGTCAGACTTAACTACGCTGTTCTTTGTGCCGTCTTCGTTTGTTGTATCATCAGAAGTGGTTGATTCAGCCTTTTCAAGCTTATTGATTGTCTCGGTTTTTCCACTTTCATATCCGCAAACTGTGCAGACTTCTTTCTTAAGACCTTCTTTTTCGAAGGTAGGCTCTTCAACTGTCTTCATCTCAAATTTATGCTCTTCAGACTCAGTGCCATCCGGCATACTATGGCAATCTGTGCACTCCTGCCAGTGATAATCCGAATCATACTTCCATTCATAATTATGCTCACCGGTAGCAAGATCGGTCTTGTGCTCACTTGAAATTTTATAACCGCAAACAGAGCAATATACAACTTCATCGTGTGAACCATCTTTACCGCAGGTAGCAGGA
>CACXEV010000105.1 GCA_902766755.1 Oscillospiraceae bacterium
CCGCTTTAATGCCGCGGTACCTCAAAAAAAGAATACCGCCCCGAAAGAGCGGTATTAAAACCTCATCTTTCGGATAATCCGCAGGATTTGGCACCTTGTAAAATTACAGGTTGCCGGACTTCACAGGGCCTGTCCCCTCCGTCACTCTTGATAAGGACAATATTAAGTTAATAACATTTTACCACTCAATTACCATTTGTCAACTGTTATTTTTTATTATGGGAGATAAATTTTTATAAATGAGGAAACATACGGCAGAATCAATAATTCCCTTCATAAATGTAAACGGCAGGTTAAAAATTAAAAGGTCTTTAACTAATGTGTCTGCTGCAGGGAGTATCGCTTTATACATACCGATAATGGCATCCATAGGCATACCGTAAAGTTTTACATACGCCGGATAAACAGCAAAATAGTTTATAACAACACTTAAAACAGCCATTGCCATCGCTCCTATAAGACAGGAAATAAGAGCGGATTTGCGTGTTTTTTTATGCTTGTAAATGTAACCGCAGGTAATAACAAATACCGCGCCTAAAAGAAAATTTGAAAGCTCACCCACACCGGCGGAAGAGGTCATAAACAGGTGTAAAAGATTTTTGATAAGGCATACTAAAACTGCATACCAAGGGCCTAATGCAAATGCCGTTACAAGCGCCGGTATTTCGGAAAAATCGAGTTTTATAAAGGAAGGAATAATAAACGGAAGCGGAAATTCCAATAGCATAAGTACAAATCCCACTGCTCCCATTATCGCAGTTACCGCAAATGCTCTTAAATTAATCTTTTTCATAGCTTTTCACCTCAAAAAAAAATAAGCGTCCCCGAAAATCGGGAACGCAAAATGACAAAATAACGCCATCTTCTTCCATCCGGACTTTACCGTCGGCTTTGGAATTTCACCAAATCAACCGCACTTGCGGCTCGCAGGCTTTAACTGCCGGTGAGGAATTTCACCTCGCCCCGAAGATTACATTTTTATTATATGCCGCACATCATAATTTGTCAATAGGCAAATCAAGGCGATTTGAATAATTATGAGAAGCGGCAATCCTATCATAAAGCGGCTGTGTAAGGTTTTGTGGCGTATAAGCAGCATTGTGAGATACATACCTATACTGCCGCCTGATAATGAGATAAGCCAAAGCGTTTTTTCGCTTATCCGCCATTTGTGTCTTTTGGCTTTTGATTTATCGGCGATACATACCGCCGCCGCGGATAAATTTATAAAAATCAGATATACAATAATAATTTTTTGCAAACAAAATCACCGGTTTGATTTTACTGCATTTACACGGCTTTTTCAATCAGTTTTTTGAGTTTGTTTATAATTCTTTTTTCAAGTCGGGATATATAGGACTGTGATATACCGAGCGTATCAGCCACCTGCTTTTGAGTGTATTCATCGTATCCGTTCATTCCGAAGCGCATTTCCATAATTTGGCGCTCTCTTGCAGGAAGTCTTGATACTACATCGCAAATCTGTCGCCTTTCGTCCTCCTGTTCTATTCCTCGTGAAATTTCATTCGGATCACTGCCCAGCACATCCGAAAGCAATAGCTCGTTGCCATCCCAATCGGTGTTAAGTGGTTCGTCTATTGAAACTTCACATTTTCTTGAGGCGCATTTTCTAAGGTGCATAAGTATTTCATTCTCTATACAGCGCGAAGCATAGGTTGCAAGCTTTATGTTTTTATCCTGGCAAAAGGTGTTAACGGCTTTAATAAGCCCTATTGTGCCTATTGAAATAAGGTCTTCTGTAGAAGTGGGACACCCCTCAAATTTTTTAGCTATATATACTACCAGCCTTAAATTATGTATTATAAGCAGACTCTTTGATTCTTCATCATCTGAATCCAAAAGTCTTTTTTCTTCCCTGGCACTTAGCGGTTCCGGAAGCGTTTCAGGGCCGTTAATATAGTAATTAGGGTGCAAAAACGCCAGCTTTACAAGTATTTTCATTATAAAATTTCTGAACATAATTATTCCTCCGTGTCAGTTGCAATCCAATGGATTTACTATTGCTTCGCAGTCGCATAGCGGCGTTTTTGAAATTGCCATAATAGGCTTGTTGAGATGAAAGGATCTTTCATCGGTCTTTATTGTGCCGCTTTCGCACCGGTAACCGTCAAGAAATGTACATCCCGATACGGTGCCGCAGGGTATCACGCGGTATTTTTTCGGGTATATATCGGGCGAAAACTCACCGAAGCTATGTACGGCTTTTTTGCGGTCTGCGATTATCACGGCACTTTGAGTGAAATTATCCGTAAGCGCGTTTCCGCTGTCTATAACCGCACTGAAATCTGCTGATTTTCCTTCAAAAACAAGCGTTACGGTACAGCTTTCAGCCTGACTGTTTCGTCTTTTAAAAATATACGAGAGCACCGAGAAAAGCAAAAAACCTATCACCGAAAAAGCAATAAGAAAAACAGGCGATATATTGAAGTAAACTACCGAGTTATTTATCACCATACCGTAGGGATTGAATATGTACCATATTGCAAGCATTGCCCCCGCAAAGCATGTGGTTACTGCAAAGAAAACAAGACTGCCTGAAACGCTTTTACGAAAGCTCTTAAAGCCAAAGCATATAAGGCATATCAGATAGCCGAAAATCAGTCTGAACAGAACTCTGAACACCGTATTTTGTTCGGGTAAAAATATGACAAGAGCGCCGCAGGCGGCAAAAAAAGACGCTGATAACTGCCTTAAAAGCGTGGGACTTTGTTTTGTCAGTCCGGCAGTGATTTTCAGTAGGAAATAATCCACTATTAAGTTAGTGATAATCAAAATGTCGGCATATACTACCATTTTCATCACCCTTATCGCTGTGACTATAATTATAATGCGCCCGCCGCGAAAAAAATGTCGCGACGGACGCATAAAAAAGGTCGAAAAAAATGTTTTTTAAACGGCAAATTGAAAAATACAAAATGCGGCGTATATAAGCAATAACAAAATTCCTTGACTTCGGTAGAGCTTTCCTTTTATTAAAGCCGGCAATGTAAGTATCAGCATTACCCCCAACATAACCGGAATATCAATTATAAACGATGCCGGAATTCCCGAAATAGTTTTTTCTATGGGTACCGCGAATGGGGACAGTGTAGTCGAAAGCCCCGATACTAACACTAAATTAAATAGATTTGCTCCTATAACATTGCCGAGAGACAAGGCGCCGTGGCCTTTAGTAAGAGCGGTAATTGCTGTTACAAGCTCCGGAAGCGATGTTCCAAGAGCTACTATTGTAAGCCCTATTACCGATTCCGGAACGCCTAAACTCTTTGCAATAACAGTGCCGTTATCAACCAGCAAATCGGCTCCTACCGCTATAAGTGCAGCCCCTATTATAAGCCAGAAAACATCTAAAAGAATACTGCCCTTGACCTCAGCGTTTTCGGATTCTGTATCCGATATCACAGTCTGTCTTGCTGAACGCACGGAAAGTATCATATATACTAAAAAAACAGCTAATAAAATTATTCCGGATAATCGGCTGAAAAATCCGAAAATATAAGCGGTTGCCACATAAAAAACGGCGGCGCAAAAGAAAAAAATCACAGGTAATTTAAGCGCTTTACGATCGGTATCTGAAGGCTTTATTGCTATTGTTACGGCGGCGATAAGCGAGGTGTTGCAAATAATAGAGCCTATGGCGTTTCCGTAGGCTATCTGCCCGTGCCCCGATATTGCCGATGTTGCTGACACCATAACTTCAGGAAGTGTTGTTCCTATTGACACAACGGTAGCCCCTATCAGAATTTCCGGCACGCGAAGCCTGTGGGAAATGCGAACACTTCCATCTACAAACCAGTCGCCTCCCTTTATAAGCAGAATAAGACCTACTGCGAAAAAAAACACTGCTTTAACCATAACTGCCTCCAAAAAAGAAAAGGTGCGGCATATGCCGCACCTTAGAAGCTATACTTGCCTCATAGCACAGCAAACGCCTTGCGGCAAAGCCTTTGCCGCAACTTAATCTATGCTATGAGTCTTGCGGTAAGGCGCGCCGGACCGATAAAGGTCGGGATTGTCGGCACTCGCTACGCATTATGCGCCCGCTACTCCCTCAAACAAAAAAAGTATAGCAAAAGCCCGACTTTTTGTCAAGCAAAATAAGTCGATAAAAAATGTATTTATCTCTTGCAATAATTGCTGAAGTAAAGTATAATAATTTATATTTATATACTTAAGGGGTGTAGAATTGTCAAGCAGAATACTTGAAACTGCAAACATTACCGAGCAATCGGTTTATATAACCCGTGTAGCAGAGCTGCTGAAAGAGCGCAAGATGAATGCTCCGAAGGCGTGTGTTACAACCTACGGATGCCAACAGAATGTCAGCGATTCTCAGCACTACAAGGGCTTGCTTATAAAAATGGGTTATGAGCTTACAGATAATCCCGAGGGTGCCGATTTCATTCTTTTTAATACCTGTGCTGTGCGCGAACATGCAGAGGATAGAGTTTGGGGCAATGTCGGCGCAATGAAAAAGTATAAGGCGAAAAACCCTTCGATTATTTTAGCGGTTTGCGGTTGTATGGTTCAGCAGGAGAAAAACGCAAAGCGATTTATGAGCAGTTATCCTTATGTGGATATTGTTTTCGGAACTCAGGTTTGGCACAGGCTTCCCGAGTTTATTTACAGAAGGCTTCGAGGTGATCGCAGAATATGCGAGCTTACCACCTATAATGCCGAGATACCCGAGGGTGTGCCTGTCTTTAATGACGGCGGCTTTAAAGGCTTTGTTCCGATAATGAGCGGTTGTGATAATTTTTGCAGTTACTGTATCGTGCCGTATGTCAGAGGCAGAGAGCGTTCAAGAAGCAGCAGTGCGATAATAAACGAAGCGAGAGATTTGATAAATTCCGGCGTTAAGGAAATAATGCTTTTAGGTCAAAATGTCAACTCTTACGGTAAGGGATTAAAAGAGGATATAAATTTTGCAAAGCTTTTGCGGCAGGTAAATGACATACCGGGTGATTTCAGGATAAAGTTTATGACCTCAAATCCTAAAGACTGTACAGATGAATTGCTTGACACTATGGCTCGTTGCGATAAGGTTGAGCGGCATTTGCATCTGCCTTTTCAGTCGGGTAGTGATGCGGTGCTTAAAAGAATGAACCGCAAGTATACACTTGAAAGCTATTTGGAGATTATTACCCATGCGCGGAATATGATGCCCGATATAACATTTACAAGCGATGTAATAGTCGGTTTTCCTGACGAAAGCGAAGAGGATTTTCAAAAAACGCTGGAGCTTGTAGAAAAGGTTGGCTTTTCGCAATTATTTACTTTTATTTACTCAAAAAGGGAAGGTACTCCTGCCGCTATTATGCCGGACGGTGTTACCAGACAGCAAAAGGGAATAAGATTTGACAGGCTTTTGAAACTGCAGGAGAAAATGGGCAAAAAAGTACTGAACAGTATGGTAGGCAAAACGGTAAAGGTTCTTTGCGAAGAGTATTCAGGCGGGTTTGCATTCGGTAAGGATGAGCATCAGTTGAATGTAAAATTTCCGTCCGATGACGATTTAACCGGAAACTTTGCAGATGTAAGAATAATAAAAGCCGAGGAAGTTTTAATCGGTGAAAAACTATAAAAAGAGGAATTTGAAATGACAGTTTTAGATGCAGTAAGAAATTTAGGAGAGGCTATTCAGAACGACGAGCGCTTTTTGCGTTATGCTAAAGCAAAGCTTGAAAATGATAAAAACGCCGAGCTTCAGGAGCTTATAGGGAAATTCAATGTTATAAGAATGAACCTTGATGAAACTATGACTGATGAGAACCGTGATGAAAATAAGGTTAAAGAGCTTAACGAGGATCTTCGCAAGGTTTATATGGAAATTATGAGCAAGGACAGTATGGTAGAGTACAACGCTTCTAAGGTTGATCTTGACGGTTTGCTTAACGATGTAAACAGTGTGATTATGCAGTGTGTTGACGGTGCGGATCCTAAAACCGTAGAGCCGGAGGTTCATTCCTGCTCGGGCTCTTGCGATAGTTGCGGCGGTTGCCACTGATATTTTAATTTTAGCGGCGAAAGGGGGAACTATCTTGGCGGAATTATCGCCTATGATGCGCCAATATATGCAAATCAAAGAGGAAAACGCCGATGCCATTCTGTTTTTCCGCTTAGGTGATTTCTATGAGATGTTTTTTGACGATGCCATTACTGCATCAAGGGAGCTCGATTTAACGCTTACCGGTAAGGATTGCGGTCTGCCCGAACGCGCGCCGATGTGCGGAGTACCTTATCATAGTTGTGAAGGTTATATTGCGCGCCTTATTGAACGCGGATATAAAGTTGCGGTTTGCGAACAGACTGAGGATCCGTCAAAAGCCAAAGGTCTAGTAAAACGCGATGTAGTCCGAATTATTACCCCCGGTACGGTTATAGATGGGGATATGCTCGACGAGGGCAGTAACAATTACCTTGCCGCTATTTACAGAAAAGATTCGCAAATAGGTCTTTGCTTTGTGGATGCATCTACCGGCGATTGCAGAACTACCGAAATTTCAGGCAGCGATGCGCTTTCTCGCACACAAAGTGAGGTTTTGCGTTTTTTGCCTAAAGAAATAATACTTGACTCAAAAATGCAAGCGGCTCTCTCCGGCTTTTTACAGGACAGGTTTGAGGGAACCGTAACCGTAAGGAGTGAAGGCTGTTTTTCCGATACCTATACTCAGGATGTTATATGCGATAATTTTGGAATTGTCAGTCCGGAAAACATAGGTATAAAGCTGAACGGCGGAATGCAGTGCGCTCTTGGTGCCGCTTTGGATTACATAAAAGAAAACGGTAAAGGCGGCAGTGTTACCGTTAAAGATGTTGTGATATATTCTGATAAAGAGTATATGCGCCTCGATATGACGGCTACAAGGAATTTAGAGCTTGTATCTACAATGCGCTCTTCTTCAAGACGCGGTTCGCTGTTAGGTGTTCTTGATAAAACAAAAACCGCTATGGGAAAGAGAATGCTTAAAGGGGTTATTTTGCAACCGCTCATTTCAATTCCCGAAATTACCAAAAGGCAAAATGCCATTGAAGAGCTTTTATCCAACAGTATTATCAAAGGAGAATTAAGGGAGTATATGTCTTCTGTGCGGGATGTTGACCGCACTATGACCAGGGTAGTATACGCTACCGCCGGCGCCAAAGACCTGATAAATATAGCAAATACAGCACGGATGTTCCCGCTTATTAAAGCGGCTCTTTCGGATGTTAAGAGTAAGCTCCTCGTATCAATCAGAGATGATATAGATACTCTTGATCAGATCGTGTCTCTTATTGATAATGCAATAGATAAAGATGCTCCGAATGTTTTGCGTGAAGGTAAACTAATAAAGGATGGCTACAATGCCGAGGTAGACGAGCTTCGCGAATATATGAAGGGTGGAAGCTCAAAAATTGCTGAAATTGAAACCCGCGAGCGCGAGCGGACGGGTATTAAAACCTTACGCGTTCGCTACAATAAGGTTTTCGGCTATTATATCGAAGTTACAAATTCGTTTTTGGATCGCGTTCCTGAGGATTATATCAGGCGGCAAACTTTAGTAGGCGCCGAACGGTTTGTTACAGAGGAGTTAAAACAGCTTGAATCACGACTTCTCGGTGCAAAAGATCGCGATTATTCACTTGAGTTTGAGATGTTTAACGAGATAAGGGAGTGCGTGGCAAAAGAGGATGCGGCAGTACGCCGCACTGCCGCGGCGGTAGCCCAGCTTGATGTTTTGTGTTCTTTGGCTCAGGTAGCAGAGGAAAACAATTATTGCAGACCGCTTGTAGATAAATCTGATATTATAAGGATTGAGGACGGTCGCCACCCGGTAGTCGAAAAGCATTTAAAATCACCTTTTGTTGCAAATGATACTTATTTAAACGGTTCAACCGACCGATCAGCTATCATTACAGGCCCTAATATGGCAGGTAAGTCAACATATATGCGTCAGGTAGCTCTGATAACGCTTATGGCGCAAATCGGTTCTTATGTTCCTGCAAAAAACGCACATATAGGGGTTGTTGATGCTATTTATACCCGTGTCGGCGCTTCGGATGATTTATCATCCGGTCAGTCTACATTTATGGTAGAGATGACCGAGGTGGCAGAGATACTTAAGAGTGCTACGAAGAACAGCCTTATTATTTTTGACGAAATAGGAAGGGGTACTTCTACATTTGACGGTATGTCAATAGCGAGGGCTGTGCTCGAGTATGTAAATGACAAAAAATCTTTAGGCGCTAAAACGCTTTTTGCGACCCATTATCATGAGCTTACCGAAATGGAAAATGAGTTTGACGGTATCAAGAATTATAATATCGCGGTAAAGAAGCGCGGTGATGATATTATCTTTTTGCGCCGGATAGTGTCCGGCGGAGCGGATGAGAGCTACGGTATAGAGGTAGCAAAGCTCGGAGGCGTGCCCGAAGCGGTTATAAAGCGCGCAAAAGAGATACTGAAAACAACAGTGGAAAACGGTGTTGTTACATACAAAGTAGTAAAAGAGGGCAATTCTCAGATGTCTCTTGAAAATGTATGTGCTGCCGATTTGTTTAACGAACTGAAATCGCTGGATGTGAATACACTAACGCCCATTGAGGCAATGAGTACGCTTTTTGATATGGTGAAAAAAGCAAAATCAATTTAACCGGACAAGTTTAACCAAGGGAGGGATAATATGCCGCGCATTAATGTCTTGTCAAAAGAAATTGCCGAGCTTATAGCTGCCGGTGAGGTTGTTGAGCGACCGGCTTCGGTAGTTAAAGAAATGGTAGAAAATTCGCTTGATGCCGGCGCACAGCATATAACGGTTGAAATAGAGCGCGGCGGTATTACCTATATCCGCATAACTGACGACGGCTGCGGTATAGCAAAAAGTGATGTTAAAACTGCATTCCTGCGCCATGCTACAAGCAAAATAAAAACCGAAAAGGATCTTGAGGGTATTAAAACATTAGGCTTCCGAGGTGAGGCGCTGGCTTCTGTTGCGGCGGTAGCTAAAGTAGAAATGTTTACTCACAGTGCCGATGAAGAATACGGCAGTCATTATTTGATAGAGGGCGGCGAAGAGATTTTATTTGA
>CACXEV010000106.1 GCA_902766755.1 Oscillospiraceae bacterium
GACTTGCCGCAACCCGACTCGCCTAATACCACAACAAATTCATTTTTGTAGATTTCAAGGTTTATGCCTTTAAGTACCCTTGAAACGCCAACGCCCGATGGGAATTCTTTTATAACGTCTTTCAGCACGGCAAGTATCTCTTTTTTCTCGCCCAAATCGACCAAAAGCCCTTTTTCTTCTATTGTTATCGCGGCGAGTGACGCCATACGCTCGCAAAGCTGCAACTCATCTTTGTCGTAAAGACTGCCGTCTTTTTTATTGACAATCTGAACGCAACCGATAATTTCGTGAAGATTATTAAGCGGAACGCATATCATAGTCTTTGTAACAAGTCCGTTATCGTCAAATACGGTGCTGTCAAAACGGGAATCGGTTGCCGCATCCTCTACTATAATGGATTTTCCGGTTTTTGTAACAATGCCTTCAACACCGAGACCGTTTTCAACGGTTATATTTGAAATATCCGCAGGGCCTATGTGGAAAAGCGGAGAAAGGCGGTCGGTTTTTGTGTCTAAAAACCAAATCGCACCTGCTTCACTGTTAAGGGTTTTAACTATTATTTCAAGACTTCCGGACAAAGCATCTTCAAGATTATCCACTTCAAGAAGTTGTTCCATAATCTGCCATGTTGCCCTTGTAAATCTTTTTTCTTCTGCCATAGATACGCTCCCCTTTAAATAACAAACTATAGCGCTATACTTGACATATATTATACAATAAGATGAGTATGTTATCAAGAGAAATCAGGCAAATGATACTTGACTTTTTTATTTTTTCAGCGATTTGCTTCTGTTCCTCGGAGAAAAAATGCGCACGGGGTGCCGTAAATACTTGATTTTTTATGGGTTTGGTCAAATCCGTTATCTCCACTCGGACCATTTAGAGTGGTCATAACGGATTCGAGTTATGGACTCTCTGATTTTTGTTGAATAATTCATAATCCTGTGCTATAATCATTTTGCAAATCGATATCGGTCATCGGAGGACAGTACGCCGCAGCGTAGGGGATCGTAAAGCTTTCAGCTTTGCAGGCCGCCTGTTGGATAAGATGCCGGGTGCGCTCGGAACGATTGGCATTTATGCCTTTTGTTGCCGGGCATATTTTTTAGGAGGCATCTTATGAAAGCAGAAAACGTTACCCTTACCCCTTTGCGTGAAGACGACCGCGACCAGTTCATCTTCGAGAATCAGCACGCCTTCAAGTTCGGCGCCATCGAAGAGTTTGGCATGCGCGACGACCACCTTGACGGCGACGGCGAGATCATTTCGCGGGGGACCATCGAGCATTGCATCGACCACGGCGTCGCCTACCGCATCCGCAAGAACGGAGAAATCGTCGGTGGGCTGATTTTGAAGATCGACGAAGCGACGCAGCATAACGAACTTGAGATCCTGTTCGTTTCTCCCGACTGCCACAGCAAGGGCGTCGGCTACGCCGCATGGTGCGAGGTCGAGCGGCTTTATCCCGATACGGTCGTGTGGGAGACCTGCACGCCTTATTTTGAGAAGCGCAACATCCACTTCTACGTCAACAAGTGCGGTTTTCAGATCGCGGAATTCTTCTGCGAATACCACCGCGATCCGCACGAGGACGAATATAACGATTTTGACGAGCCGGGTCGTCCCAACGACGAAGGACCCGACGAGATGTTCCGATTTGTAAAATACATGAAATAGCCTATGTACCAGAGCAGGTTTTCCTGCTCTTTTTTTCGGGGTCCCCGTCGAGCCGCAGGCTTGATCGGGTGAATTTATCCTCCTTCCTCGCATTCTTCTCCGTCGTCGCCGTAGTGTACCTTGATCGTCGCGCAGGAGATATACTCCACCGAAACGCCCTCGATAACACAAAAAGCAAAATATCTTTTTTGGTGCAACGTGCCATTAAAAAGACCCCTTGAGGAAAAATCCTCAAGGGGTCAGTCTGTTAAAAAATCATTTGCTGTGTATATCGATTTGAGTATACGGAACGGAAATGGAGTTTTGAGTCATAACTTCGAGTATTATGCGCCACATATCGCGCGTTGTCTGAAGTTTTTTGGTGTTATCACGCATAACCACTTTTACCATATATTTTATAGCTGAATCATCAAGCTTGTTGACGCTCATATAAACGCAGTCTTTAATATTTTTGTTTTTCTTGCCGGTATCGCAAATCTGCGATACCGCTTTTTCCGCCGCCTCGAGAGGTGTTTCATAAGGCATCGGCACTTCAATGTAAAAGAGGTTTGAAACAAGGGCTACATCCTCAATATTCCGGTTTGGAACCGAGATTATATAATCGTTTTTTATATCCTTGATTTTGGTAGTTTTAAGACCGAGCTCCACTACCTTGCCCTCAATGCCTTTAAATTCTATCAGGTCACCGACTTTAAAATAATTATCCGAAATTATATCGAAGCCGCGAATAATGTCCTTTAGCGCATCCTGCACGGCAACACCCAAAATAATACCGGCTATGCCAAGACCTGCAACCATTGAGGTTATATTTACATGGTTTACCTGCAAAAGAGCAAAAAAGCAGATTACAAACAGCGTATATTTAAAAACACTGTTTATAAGCCTTAAATAAGTTTCCCTGTTTTTCTTTTCAAGCTCTTTAAGGCGTTTCCCCCTTGCGGACAAAACGGCTGACACCGCCTTATAAACCGCAATCGCCGCAATTATAATGATTACGGATTTTACAATACTGTTTGAAAAGATTTTTTGTATGACATCCCATATTTCGTCAAATTTCATTTTGCCACCAATACTTTCTCGATTTTTCCGATAATGTTATAGTGCAAATCGCCCTTGTACCATTTTGAAAGCTGGGATTTATCCGTAAAGCATTTTTCTTCAAGCTGACCTACATACTGCTTTTTGCAAATAATCACAAGTCTTGCTTCGCAGAAAAACGGTGCCTTTTCGCAAAAGTTCGGTGTGAGTCCGGTCATTTCGGTTTTATTTACATCGCGCCCTGAAAGACTTCCGCAAACCTTATGTATTTCCTTATTATTTCCGTAAAAGCTCAAGGTGAAATAATCATTTTCGTCTATAAATTTCATAGTATACCGCTGTGGGCGAACCAACACCGATACGCTGTGATTTCCCCAGATTTCACCCATAAAACCCCAGGACGCCGTCATCATATTATAGCTTTTTTTGTTGCCGGCAGTAATTAGCATCCATTCGCGGCTTATCATATCTATAATATTTTCTTTTATATCGGCGGCATTTATTTCTTTAAACATAGCTCTGCCTCTCTTTTTTCAATATTTTCTTTCATCTCGGCGTGTACCCTCTCGGAAATTTCCGCCGTGGTCATACCGGAAACCTCTTGTGCTGAAATAACTTCAAGCACATCAAAATATATTGTGCTTTTATGCTTAAAGAGGTTTTTTACCGCTTGCGGTGTGCCTACAAGCGTACATACAACTATCGGGCATACTGCTTTGGTTGCGATTTTAAAAGCGCCGTTTCTGAAATCCTGGAGATTTCCGTCAAGACTTGTATATCCCTCGGGGAAAATCGCAACACTGACGGTTTTATCCTTGATAAGCTTTATTGCCTCTAAAATCGTTTTTGCTGCCTGGCGGTTATTTTCCCTGTCTATCGGCAGACAGTTAAGCTTATGCATATACCGGGCGACAAACGGCATCTCGGTGTAAATTTCCTTTTTGCCTATAAAGCCGAGCCGGAGCTGAGGCAATTCCTTTAATATAACCGCCGGGTCAATATTATTAAGATGATTACAAACAAGCATAGCGGGATATGTATCCTCTATTCTTTCGGTTCCGGTTGTTTTTACCTTAACGCGAAGAAGGGTAAAGAGCATGGGAAGGGTTGTTTTAACCAGAACTCTGTAAAAGCCGGATACTCCCTTTTGCGGTTTTTTGAGGTTAACAACACAGCCTGCAACCACAAAGGTTATAAGATGAATAATTATAAGCCCTGCAAGAATTCCTAAAAACAGCAAGGGTACGAGCCATACCGAATAATCATACCTTAAAATCGGGAAAAAGTTATTAAGAAGCGGTACTGCCGCCGCCGCGGCAACAATATAAACATATAACATTTGTTTCACCTAATTCTGCTTACGGACTATTTTATACTCATCATAAAAATCAAAATACGGGCATTTGTAAGAATTCGCACTCATAAGCCTTGCAACATCATCCTCATCAAGAGGAGCATTGCAATAATAATCCTCTGCCTCAATATCTAAAGTGTAGTGTGAACAATTTTCGCAATCACTAAATCCCTTATCACTCATCTGTTGGCAAACCAGTCTTTCTTTTCAACGCCGTTTTCTTCTACATATTCTTCTACCGTTTTGCCCTCATAAAACACAGAGTGCAAAACCTTTGCCACATAATCGAGGTCATAATAAACGACCGAGCCGTAACCATTCCAGCGGAAAGGCATCTGCCACCCGTCTTGCGGAATACGCGCTTGATAAAATGTAGGTTTATTAAGCAGCATATTAAACGCCAGACCTAAAATCTGAGCATAGGAAAGTGAAGTTTCGGTACATGGAATAAGCGCCTTTGCAAGCTTGGTATATTTGCTTTTATCAAGCTTTATTGCCCTGTTGAAAAGCTGTTCCATAACATGGCGCTGGCGGTCTGTTCTGCCGTAGTCGTTATTAGTGCCCCAAACGCTCTTACAGTTTCTCACGCGCGAATAGGCAACCGCCTGAACGCCGTTCATATGATAATCCCCGGGGGCATTAATATAATATTTTTTCGCATCAAGCCCTAAATTTTTACATATCTCATCCATACAGTTATTTAAATTCGGATGGTCTGTTCCTTTCCATTTAAGTTCATCCTCAACAACTGTTGCATCTATACCGCCTACGGCATCGATTATTTCGGTCATACCGAAGAAATTAACCGTTGCATACTCGGAAATATCAAGATCAAACACACTGTTAAGCGTTTTTATGGCAAGCTCCGGGCTTTTTGCATACGCGGAGTTTATCTTTGCGTATTTTACCTTGCCGTTTTCCTCAATCGGCACTATGGTATCTCTCATAACAGACACTATTTTTACAGTTTTAAGCTCCGTATTAAGGCTTAAAATCATAATACTGTCCGAATTGCCCTTAAAAGTATTTTTGTTACGGGTATCAATACCGAAAAGCGCAATATTAATGATATCCTTGTCTATTATATTCTCAAATCCAAGCTCCTCGGGATCGTCGGTTATAGGATTATAATTATATCTCCAATAATAGAAAAACCAGCCGACTAAAATAGCCAACACAAGAACAATAGATGTTAAAAGGATAATAGTTCTTTTCTTACCCTTTGACGCCCTTTTACGCCGGCTGGATACAGAGTGACTTTTCCTTTTATAATGACGCCCCGAACTGCTATGCGACATTATATCCACATTTTTCTGATTTGCGCCGCTATCCGATACTATATCCTCAAACTCGTCAAACTCATTAAAATCAAAATTCAATTCATTGTTTTTTCCCATAATTCAACATCCCATACTTTAAAATATACAGTTAAGACAATTTTTGCCTTTGGCTTAAACTATTGCCTTATAAATATCTCCCTTTTTAAATCCGCTGATCTGAGCCGCCTCTTTAGCCGCCGCAGACGCCGACTGTCCCTTACCGGTGAGCTTTTTTGCCAGCTCTACAGCATCATCAAAGCTCATTTGCGGCGCATCCTTTAATATTTCTGCGCCCCTTATAATTATAACATACTCACCTTTAGGTTTATTAACCTCAAAAAATTCTATTGCCGACGAAAAGTTAAAGTGATAAACCGTTTCGTGAATTTTGGTAAGCTCCTTGACGATACAAATTTCCCTTTCCCCCAGCGCTTGACGCATATCGGCAAGAGTTTTAAGCAGCTTATGCGGAGCTTCGTAAAAAATCAATGTCCGCGTTTCGTTTTTAATCTCTTCAAGGTGCTTATTGCGGCTTATTCTGTTTACCGATAAAAAACCCTCAAAGCAAAATCTGCCCGAAGGAAATCCGGAAATGCTAAGCGCTGTAATAAGTGCGCTCGGCCCCGGCACCGACTCAATTTCAAGCCCCGCTTTATGCGCTTGGCGAACTAAATCCTCACCCGGATCGGATATTGCCGGCATACCGGCATCGCTTACTATTGCAAGATTTTCACCTGCGGTTACCCTATCTAAAAGATATGCACCCTTGCTGATTTTATTATGTTCATAATAGGATACCGTTTCTTTTTTTATGCCGAAGTGATTTAGTAATTTTTGAGTGACTCGCGTATCCTCGGCGGCAATAAAATCCACCTCGGATAAAATCCTCACGGCTCTCGGAGAAAAATCCTCAAGGTTGCCGATAGGCGTACCTACCACATAAATTTTCCCTGACATTATAAATAAGCCTCCTTATAAGGCCCGTATATTTTTTTCATTTCTTCGGACAGCTCACCGCTTTCATAAAGGTAAAGAGTAGGCTCAATCACAAGACCTGTTTTTCCGTCTCTTCTGCCCTCTATAAGGAACAGCCACGGCGCTTCGCCTACGCTTTTTGATACAAGACGAAGCCTTTTAGGCTCAACCCTATGCTTACTCATAAGATTTACAAGCTCAGAGAGCCTTTCAGGTCTTAAGCACATACAGAGTCTGCCACCGGTTCGAAGCAGTTTACTTGAAACCGCTACAATATCCTCTAATGTACAGGCGGTTTCCTGACGAGCGGTAAGCCTTGCCTTATTTGCCGCCATTATGCCTTTGCCTGCCGCAGTATATGGCGGATTACAGGTAACAAGCGTTTTATCGCCAAAAGTGATTTTGCCTTTCAGCTCACATATATCCGATACTATGCCTTTAAAATTATCAAATTTTTCTTCCTTTGCGGTTTTCTCGGCAAGCTCTATCGCAGCCGGCGCAATCTCCACACCTACGGCTGATTTGAGATTTCCGTCACGCAGCATTAAGAACGGAATAATGCCGCAACCGGTGCCGAGATCCGCCATAATATCGCTTTTTTTAGCTTTTGCAAAATCGGCAAGAAGCACCGCATCGGTACCGAATGTATGCTCGCGTGATACAAAAATATGACGGTCAAAACCTATTGGTTCGCTTTTTACTACTGCCTTGTCCATTTCACGCCATCTTTGGTGTCTTCAAGTATTATGCCCATTGCCTTTAATTTGTCACGAATTTCATCGGCAGTTTTGAAATCACGGTTTGCGCGCGCCTCGGTACGCTTCTCGATAAGTGCTTCTACTTCGCTGTCAAGAGTTTCGGTTTTTCTGTTGTATACAAGACCTAAAACGCCGGCAAGCTCATCAAATGTTTCGGAACATTTTTGAAGCGTCGCCTTGCTTGCACCCTCGGCAATGGCGGTGTTTGTATCACGCACAAGACCGAAGAGCGCCGCTATGGCATCGGCTGTGTTGAGGTCATCCTCCATAGCCTCTATAAACTCGTTTTTCCTATCCTCGCAAAATGCCGCTTCCATAGCGCCGTCTTTTGCGTTTTTAAGTGCAAAATCTATGTTGTCCCGGCAGTTATAAAGGCGCTCTAATGCGTTTTTACTCTGTTCGATTATATCAATAGAATAGTTGATAGGCCCTCTATACTGTGAGGAGATCATAAGATATCTTATGGGCTCATAACCGTACTTTTCCGCCACATCGCGAACCGTAAAGAAATTGCCGAGTGATTTTGACATCTTGCGGTTATCAACATTTATAAAGCCATTATGCATCCAATAACGGGCAAATTCCTGTTCGTTTGCCGCTTCGGACTGGGCAATTTCATTTTCGTGATGAGGGAAAATGAGATCAAAACCCCCGCAATGGATATCAATAGTTTTGCCGAGGTATTTTTCAGCCATTGCCGAACACTCGATATGCCAACCGGGTCTGCCTTTGCCGAAAGGCGACTCCCAAAACGGTTCGCCCTCTTTAGCGCCCTTCCAAAGGCAGAAATCCATCGGGTCCTCTTTAATATCACCTGTGCTTATTCTGGCGCCCGCCTCAAGATCCTCAAGCGGTTGATGAGAAAGCTTTCCGTACTCTTTAAACTTCTTTGTACGGTAGTAAACATCTCCGCCGGCGCTATATGCATAGCCCTTTTCCATAAGCGTGCTTATAATGCGGATTATTTCGTCAATATTCTCTGTAGCTCTCGGGTGAACCGTAGCTTCCCTTACATTAAGACCTTTTGCGTCTATCCAAAATTCCTTAATATATCTTTCGGCAACTTCAGGTACGGTTATACCCTCTTCGTTTGCTTTATTTATAAGTTTATCGTCAATATCGGTAAAATTCTGAACAAAATTTACCTTAAAGCCGCGCCACTCAAGGAAGCGACGAAAAACATCGAAAACACAAAGCGGACGGGCATTACCTATATGTATATAGTTATATACTGTAGGTCCGCAAGCATAAATGTTTAATTCACCCTTATTTATGGGTATCAGTTCTTCCTTTTCGCGTGTCAGCGTATTATAAATCTTCATTTTTTTCTCCTTCAAGTGCCTTTATGCGTTTTTCAAGTCTTGATATTTCCTGAGCTATAGGGTCAGGAATGTGTATCTGATCAAGCAACTTGCAATACACCTTTTTTCCATCCTGTTTTACTACCCGAGCAGGAACGCCCACAACCGTACTGTTAGGCGGTACCTCTTCAAGTACCACCGCACCTGCCGCAATGCGGGAATTATCCCCGACTTTAAGAGGGCCTAAAACCTTTGCGCCGGCGCTTATCATTACATTATTACCGATAGTCGGGTGTCGCTTCCCGGTATCCTTACCGGTTCCGCCTAATGTTACGCCTTGATATATAAGTACATCGTCGCCAATCTCGGCTGTCTCCCCGATTACTACACCGTGGCCGTGGTCGATAACAAGTCTTTTGCCTATTGTAGCTCCAGGATGAATTTCTATACCGGTCTTTCTGGCGGCGCGCTGGGAAATCATACGCGCACGGAAAGTATGACCTTTAAGATAATGCTTATGCGCCTTTCTATACGCCCGTATAGCCTTTACGCCCGGATAGAGAAAAAGCACCTCAATAGCACTTTTTGCCGCCGGGTCACGGTCCATAGCCGCCCTTATATCCTCTCTGATTTGCTCAAACAAACTGTACACCCCTATTTTGAAGAATCTAAATATTCCTTACTCTCGATCAAATAAATAACGCCCGATACAACGCCGGTTATTGCCGCAATCCAGCTTATTATGATGAAAATACACATCATAATATCCCATACCGTATCTGAAAGCGATATAAATTCCTTAACAGAATATGCCAAAAGACCTGAAATGATACTCGCCATCTGAAAAACGGTTTTAAGCTTACCCCAGATATTTGCCGGAATAACCTTTTTAGATGCGGAAGATACGGCGATCAGCCTTACCGATGCTACTGCAAATTCCCTGAAAAGGGTAAGGAACGTCACCACCGTAATCTGTACTATAAAGCTTTTGTTGTCTAATACAACCATAAAGCCTAAAAGTGCCGCAGTTGTAAGCATTTTATCGGCAATCGGATCTAAAAACTTGCCGAAATTTGTAACAAGTCCCCTGCCGCGAGCTATTTTTCCGTCAAGCAAATCAGTGAAGGATGCCAAGACGAACAAAACAAGTGCGATAGTGAACCTGTAAGGTATACCCTGTGCAAGCATTACAGCTAAAAAAATCGGTGTTGCAATAATTCTTGCCACAGTCAATTTATTCGGTAAATTCATCTGTTTTTTCTCCTAACAAATCATATTCCATTACATCGTTTATTTTAACAAATGCAAAATCACCTATTTTAAGAGGTGATGAGGTGAGGAAAAACACCTTCCCGTCAATCTCCGGCGCATCTGCCGCACTTCTGCCGAAATAGCACTTTATATAATCATCATACCCCTCGATAAGCACTCGCTCGGTTTTTCCTATCTTTGCCCTGTTTTTCTTTTCGGCAATCAGGTTTTGCGACTGCATAATAAGCTCAAGCCTATTCTCTTTTGTCTGCTCGTCAATCTGATCATCAAACTCCGCCGCAATTGTTTCCTCTTCGGCAGAATATGCAAAACATCCGAGCCTGTCAAATTCTATATCCTTTACAAACTCGTGAAGCTCCGAAAACTCTTTATCACTCTCACCGGGAAAGCCTACTATAAGGGTTGTGCGGATAGTAATGCCGGGCACGGTTTTTCTTATCTTTTCAATTAAACTGTAAAGACCTGCCTTGTCGCTTTTACGGTTCATTCGGGACAGAATATTATCGTTACAGTGCTGTATCGGTATATCTATGTATTTAACCAGCTTTTCCTCGTCGCGAAGAAGGGTTAAAAATTCATCGGTAATTCTCTCGGGATATGTATAAAGCGTGCGTATCCACTCTAAACCGTCAATCTTCACAAGCTCACGAAGCAGCTTACAAAGAGCAGGCTTACCGTAAATATCGGTGCCGTAAGCGGTGGTATCCTGAGCTACCACTATAAGCTCTTTAACGCCGTTTTTTGCAAGGCGGCGCGCTTCGCTTACTATATCCTCGATTTTGCGGCTTCTCATTCTGCCACGAATTTTCGGTATAGCGCAATAGGTACAACAATTATCGCAACCGTCGGCAATTTTAAGGTACGCGGTATAAAACGGGCCGCCGAGTATCCTCGGAGTATTAAGGTCAAGATCGTACTTTTCACCGTAACGGTTTTGAAATTTTCCGGAAAGTGCATCCTTTACTATTTCGGCAATGTATGAGTTTTCCCCAATGCCTACGCAAACATCTACCTCCGGTATCTCCTCTGTTACATCATCGCGGTATCTTTCGGCAAGGCAACCGGTAACTATAAGCGCCCGGCATTTGCCCTCTGTTTTATACCTTGCCGCTTCAAGTATGTTTTCTATTGCCTCTGCTTTTGCCGATTCAATAAATCCGCAGGTGTTTATTATTATGGCATCTGCATCTGCTTCGGCTGAAGTTATCTCAAACCCCGCCAAAGACAGCGTATATAACATCTGCTCGGCATCAACCTGATTTTTAGGACATCCGAGGCTTACCATACTTACTTTGCTCATCTACATATCTCCAATAAATTCAAGCTCGCTTACGGTTTGCTTAAGTGCTTCACGCACAGCGGAATAGGAAAAACCTTTTCTGATAAGTGCCGCATACACCTTATCGGTATCGCCCGACAAAAGCTTTGACTTATATTTCTTTTCAAGCAGTTCTTTGATTTGCCGGATCTCGTCAAATTCCGTTTGCTCAAGTGCCGCTTTTACGGTATCGGCACTAAAGCCCTTTAAATAAAGCTTACTGTATGCTTCCCTTTTTGAAACGCCTCTTCTTGCCAGGTCTTCGGCAAAGCGTGAGGAAAGCGCCAAATCATCTATCACCGAGAGTTCCTTAAGTCTACAGATAACCCTCGCGGCAGTCTCCTCACCAAAACCTGCCTGTTTTAATTTTTCACAAAGACGGCGTTCACTGTAGGTATACCTGTCAAGCAGCCAGAGTGCTCGGGATTTTGCCCTTATATAATCCGACTCTTTAAGGTACTCTTTTACTGTTTCACCCGATAATTCATCACCCTCGTGAATACATTTTTCGACGCATAAATCAACATCTAAAAGTATGTCTTTACCGTCTTTAAAAGTAACTCTTATAAGGTGCCCCTTATCGCGTTTTAATGATTCTACCGTCATCAATCTTCAACCGCTATATCAATGTTAACCTTTTTGTGATTAGTAGGTATTTCCGCCTCAATCGGCATAATTACCTCTTCGTTATCGCTTTCAGGCTCTTTCTTGCCTGAAAGTCTTGCTTCGTATTTTGCCATTATCTTGTCTTCTATTTCCTTTGCAAGCTCGGCATTTTCTTCAAGCAACTGCTTAACATTATCCTTGCCCTGACCTATTCTGGTTTCACCGTAATAGAACCAAGCACCTGAACGCTTTAAAACTTCAAGCTCAAGTCCCATATCTACAAGCTCACCGGTATGAGAAATGCCTTTGCCGTACATTACATCAAATTCCGCCTCGCGGAACGGGGGCGCCACCTTGTTTTTTACAACGCGTGCCCTTGTCCGCGAGCCTATCATCTCGCTGCCGTTCTTTATTGCCTCTATTTTTCTTACATCAATTCTGACGCTCGCATAGAATTTAAGCGCTCTGCCGCCGGTTGTGGTTTCCGGATTTCCGTAAATAACGCCTATTTTTTCACGGAGCTGGTTTATAAATATTGCGGAGCAGTTTGATTTTGAAAGGGCGCCTGTGAGCTTGCGAAGAGCCTGCGACATAAGACGCGCCAACTGTCCCACGTGATTATCGCCCATTTCGCCCTCGATTTCCGCGCGGGTAACAAGTGCCGCTACCGAGTCGATTACTATTATATCAATAGCGCCCGAGCGCACAAGCGCCTCGGCAATTTCAAGAGCCTGTTCACCGGAATCGGGTTGAGACACTAAAAGAGAATCAATATCAACGCCTAAGTTTTCGGCATAAACCGGGTCAAGCGCATGTTCAACATCTATAAATGCCGCTGTTCCCCCGGCTTTTTGCGCTTCGGCAACGCAGTGAAGCGCCAGCGTGGTTTTACCGGAGGATTCCGGTCCGTAAATCTCAACGATTCTGCCGCGCGGGATACCGCCTATGCCAAGCGCCATATCGAGAGCCAATGAACCGGTCTTGATATGCTCAACGCTCATTGAAGCGTTTTCACCGAGTTTCATAACGGCGCCTTTGCCGTACTGCTTTTCTATCTGCGCCATTGCTGTTGCAAGCGCCTTTTCGCGACCTTCGCTTGTTTTATCAGTACCAACTGTTTTTGTTATTTTTTCTCTTGCCATGGTATGAACCTCCGAAAATTTATTTTAACTGCATTATATACTATTTAACTGTCCCGAAAACTACCCTGTCAACCTCGCCGTAATCCTCTTTACATCCAACCTCAAAAAATCCTGCTGTACTTAAAAGTTCTTTGACGCTTTTTCCCTCGCCTATACCTACTTCAAAACAAATTTTGCCGCCGGGATTAAGCGAATGTCTATAGTTCTCTATAATTCTCTTATAAAACAGCAATTCATCCTCTCCGGGGCAAAGTGCCTCCTGCGGCTCATAGCGAACCTCCGGCTGCAGCACCTTCATATCCTCTATGCTCACATAAGGCGGATTTGAAATTATAAGATCATATTTGCTTTCGGAAAAATTGCCGTTCAGAACGTCCCCTTTTACACACTCTGCATTTAAAACATTATTTAATTTCTTGTTTTCTTCGGCATATTTAAGGGGCGTTTCAAATTTTTCAACAAGCGTTACCCTGCTATCCCGGCGCTCGAGCGCCAAAGTGAGTCCTATCGCTCCGCTTCCGGCACACAAATCTAAAATGTGCGGATTTTTAATGTCCCCGATAAGCTCAAGCGCCGTTTCAACTACAACCTCGGTATCGCTTCGCGGAATTAACACCCCATCGCCCACCTTAAAGGTTCTGCCGTAAAACGACCACTCGCCTAAAATATACTGAAGCGGATATCGAGCCTGCCTCTTTTCTAAAATCCTTTCAAGCTCATTTTGCTGACGGTCATCAATCACATAGTTATAATTCATAAGGATTTTTTTGTTGTCAAATCCTGTTATATGCCTTATTATCACACGCGCTTCAAAACCGTAATCCTCAATACCGAAGCTTTTAAGGCGCTCTTTTGTTTTGTTGTAAACGCTGAAAACAGAATTATTCTCCATCCGCCGTATCTTCCTTATCGACACTGCGATCAACATCCGGCACGCTGGGCTCCACCGCACGAAGAGAAGCAATGGCTATTTCTATCATTTCATCCGCCGGCTCCTTTGTGGTTATTCTTTGAAGCCAAAGTCCCGGAGCGGACACAATTTTAGTAAACAGATTATCGTACCTGCCGCAAAAGCGCAAAAGCTCAAAACCGAGACCGCAAATAACCGGTACCATAAGTATCTTTGCAACTACCCAAAGCCATACCACCGAATAAACGCCGGGGAAAATGAGCTGAACGGCGGTTGATACTATAATGCTTACAAGTATCATAAGAATGAGAAAAGATGTTCCGCAGCGAGGATGAAAACGCCTTTGTTTTCTGACATTTTCCACGGTAAGCGGCAAGCCCTTTTCATAGCAGAATATGGTTTTATGCTCGGCTCCGTGGTACATAAACACCCGCTTGATATCAGGCATTAAAGATACGCCGTACATATATGCTATCAAAACGACAAGCTTTATAAGCTGTTCTATACTCGAACGCGCTATTTTTGAAAACTCTGCTCCGGACAGCGACTCAAGTCCCTTCACGGCAAGCCGGGGAATATACATAAAAAGCACTACCGCGAGAACTACGCCCAAAACGGTACCAAACACCATAACGGCGTTTATGATCTTATCAAATTTTTCTTTGGATTTAGTCTTTTCCTCTTCGGTTTTTTCGGCTGCTTCCTCCTCTTCAACATCGGTAAAACCCGATTTTTCGGCGGAAAGCATCATTGCCTTATAGCCTTGTATCATAGACTCCGCAAAAGAGATTACACCTCTTATTATCGGAAGTCGTAAAATCTTATACTTATCGCGCAGGGATTTTACATCCATATAGGTTATGTCTATGCTTTTATCGGGTGTTCTGACAGCCAGCGCCGTCTTCTCCGGCGAGCGCATAAGTATTCCCTCAATAAGTGCCTGACCGCCTATTGCCGTATATTTACACTGACTCATTGTTTTCGCCCTCTTTCGGTTCCGTATTTATATCTTCGTCGTCCGCAGGCGGCTCATAAAGCGGCAAAACTATCGTAACGGTAGTGCCTACGCCTTCGGTGCTCTCTATAAATAAAAGTCCATCATGCTGTTTTATTATCTCGTCTGCCACGGCAAGCCCTATGCCGCTGCCGCGAACGGTTTTATTTGATTTGAAAAACTTTTCTTTTACATGGTCTACATCCGCCGCAGGAATACCAACGCCGGTATCCTTTATAACTATCTGAACACAGCCCTCTTCGCGAGTTTGAACAACCAGTACAAGACCGCCCTTTTCGGTATACTTTACGGCGTTATCTATAACATTTATGAATACCTGCTTTAATCTATCGGGATCTCCCATTACTATCGAGTTTTGAATAGGCGGATTATAGGATATTTCAACCCCCTGTTTAAGAGCTAACTCGGTATACATATCATATGTGCTTTTAAGAAGCATAGAAACATCGGTAGGTTGCATGTTTACAGTAAGCCTGCCGCTTTGCATACGGGAAAAATCAAGCAGTTCTTCAACAAGACCGGATAATCTGTCCGCCTCACTTAACACAACATCTATGCCGCGCGATACAAGCTCCTCATCAGTACCTATCGACATTTTTGCGGTTTCTCCCCAACCGCGGATGGCCGTGAGCGGTGTTCTAAGCTCATGCGAAACTGAGGAAATAAAATCATTCTTTATTTCCTCCGCATTCTGAAGCTCGCTTGCCATATCGTTTATACTATCGCACAGCTCGGCTATTTCGTCTCCTTTTTCGTTTTCAATTCTGGTTTTGAAATCACCTCTGGCAATTTTCCGCGCCGCGCTGCTTATCTCGCGTACCGGCTTTAATATTGAGCCTATAAAGAAAACTCCCGATATCGCACATATTCCGAGCACTACCAGTGTCGCAACCACAATAAACGCCACCGTAAACCAGAAACGCTTATATGTGGCATCAAGCGAAACTATCCAGCGATAGCCGCCTATAACGCCGCCGTAATCGTTTCTTATGATGTGAGTTTGAGCAATTACTTTTTCGCCTGAAGCAGTTTTCCCTGTGAAATTTGCAATGCCGTCCTCCGCGGCAAATGCCTCGTCAAACTCCTTAGGCTTATTGCCCGCAGGCTCAAAACCTGTTGTGCTTATTCTGACATTCCCGTTGCTATCAAGAATTTGAATTTCAATTCTATCTTTATAAGCAAACGCATCGGTAAGCTGTATTGCGGTATCACTGAAGCTGTCATAATTAGTAGCCTCCAGCGCCCTGAACTCAAATGCATATTCCTCGGCAAGCGCTTGAACGCGCTCGATATAAAGCGACCGAAGGAAAATCGACAACGCCACGGAGAATACGGTTACCACCAAAAGAACTATTAAAAACACTTCAAAAAACCAACGCATAGCAACGCTTTTAAAATGAACATTCAGTTTCACCGTTTCACCGCCTTTTACATTAAACTCAAACTGCCGCCTTTAGTAGGCGTTCCACTTATATCCCATTCCCCAGACCGTAACTATATATTTAGGGTCTGACGGGTCATCTTCAATTTTCATACGCAATCGCCTTATATTTACATCGACTATTTTTTCCTCGCCGAAGTAATTTTCTCCCCATACTTTTTTAAGTATATCGTGCCTGGATATAGGAGTATCGGGATTTGTGAAAAAGTATTCCATAATCTGAAACTCAACCTGCGTAAGCTCTATACCCCTGCCGCCTTTTTGCAGAGTACGGCGGCGTATATTAAGCTCAAACTCGCCGGAAATAAGCTTTCCGGGATCGGATACCGCATGCGTGTTTGCGCTTACTCTACGGTAAAGCGAATCGACGCGTGCTAAAAGCTCTGTCGGGCTGAAAGGTTTTGTTACATAATCATCGGCACCTAACATAAGGCCGCTTATTTTGTCCATTTCCTGGGATTTTGCCGTAAGCATAATAATTCCGAGCGACGATGTTCTCGCCCGCAACTCCTTTACAAGCTGAAATCCGTCCATCCCCGGCATCATAACATCAATAAGCGCTATATCAAAACCGTTTATGTCGCTGTCAAATATCTCAAGAGCTTCCTCTCCGGAGCCGGCCTCAACCGTTTCGTATCCTACACGGTTTAAATTTATGGCTTCAAATTCCCGTATTGCAACTTCATCTTCTACAATCAAAACCCTTTTCACTTGTACGCCTCCTGCTTTGCAAGATTAAATAGCCTTTTAAGTTCTTTTTTGCTTATAGATACGGTATTTGTAACATTTACCGATCCTATAAATACATTGTTATCTTCCCTTGCCAGTTCAAATGAGTTTGTTTTATCGGTCTTTTTATCATCCCACTTTTTAGCTCCGATAACCTCTACAGAAGCAAGCCTTTCACCTATCACTCCGGTCTCCGGATCAAAATAATAAAAAACTCTGCGGTGATTTTCGGTATCTTTGAGTACCGCAAGATGTCCCTCCAGGTTTTTGGGGACTTCTACATAGTATCCGTCTATCGTATTAAAGACCGTAATCTTTCGGGTGACAAGATTTTCACCGTCAAAATCGCACCAGTTTGTATAATAAAGCAATTCGTCGCTTTCCGCAGCGTTGGGCAGCTTTGTAGCAACCGGGATTTCAATAAATCCGTCGGAATCAACATCCGTACAGCGAATTGATGCCGCTCGTACGGTTCTTATATTCTCAATAGCATCTTCGGTTTCAAGCAAAGGATTTTTAAGCTCACCGTCTTTAAACACTAAAACTTCGGTAACAGCTCCGGCACCTTTGATTTCGTCTATATATATCGCAGACTGCCCGGTTACGAGTTTAGAATGTACGGGAGCCGCGGCGGTTTTTACGCCGGAATCAAGCACGCATCCGCCTATTTTTTGAAGACCGTCGCCGGAAAATCTGTAAACCGAAGCGCTGTTAAGCATTTCCGATGTATCAAGCAGATTTATAAACAACTCATTATCGCCGCTGCCGGTCAAATCACAGCATATAAAGCCGGTATATTTTTCCGAAAGGCGCTGGGAAATAGTTTTACCGTTAAGCGAATATACGCAAAGTTGCTTTTCGCTGGAACCGTATACCTCCCACCCGACAAGTATCTCTTTTACTCCGTCAGCATCCAGATCGCAAAAATCAATTCTTTCTACACCTCCGGCAACTACCGACTGCTCTGCTACGCTTTTATACCCGCTTTCTGTCTTACGCACAACATTTATGTGCATATTGGTCATCTCATCATCCTGCGTGCTGTAAAAAGCAAACGCCTCAAATGTACCGTCCAAATCAATATCCTCGAGAATTATTGCACTTCTTCTATCCCCCGAAGAAGGATACTTCAGCTGATATTCACCCTTTATGCTCTTTTTTATAGCCCTGTTTATCGGGGACATTTCACCGGTGAGCTCCGGAGGGGTCATAAGTTTTTCTGTATCTACTGAAAACATATTACAGCCTGTAAGCGAAAAGCTGAAAAACACTGCCGTAAGCAAAGCTATAATTTTACTGCTTTTCATATAGTTACCTCCGTCGCAAAACTATTCATTTTAGATTATATCATAATATATTATAAAATAAAAGAACTTTTTGTTAACTTTTAAAAACACCTATGAACCCAAAAAAACGAGCGCCCGCCTAACGGACGCTCGTAATTTTAATCACAAACAATTATTGTTCTTCTTCGCCTTTATCGGTTTTCTTTTTAAGGAAGGCTATCACCGCTCCGGCAACTATAAGAAGTGCCGCCAAAACAGCGAATACCCAAATAGGCTTGGTTTCTTTTTCCGCAGTCTTTTCTCCGGTCGTAACAATTTCACTGCCGTTTTCATCAACAAAATCAATCTCTACTTCTTCACCTACATAATCGCCGTTTCCGTCGTCATGTCCCCCGGCTGAGCCGGTAGTTGCCGCCCCGGTGCCCTCCGATGAGGTTTCACCTGTTTTAACCTCGCCTGAGCTTGCAGCAGAGCCGGATTTTGTGCTATTCGTTCCCTTTGCGGCGGAGCTTGACGCGGTTTTGCTTTCGAATGAAGACTGCGCTATGCTACTCGATTTTGTGCCGTTTGCCGCACTTGAGGCGGATGAGGCATTACCACCGTTTAAAGCAGGAGCTTCAACCGGTTTTGATGTTCCGCCCGAAACGGTAATAACCGCGTTTGTCACCTTGAAGGTGACGTTCTTTTCCTGCATATTATATACATCTTCCGGATCGTATGTTATCTCAATTGTATGATCCCCGTTTGCGGCAGTTTTTGAAGCCGAAAAAGTAAGGGTAGCATACAAAACATCGCCTTTTATCTCTTTTGTGTTATTAATCCAGTTTAAAATCACCGGAGAAGAATTATCTTGCGGCTCCTGTGTCATTCCGCCGAGCTCTTTTCCGTACGCAACTTTTTTCAGAGTAAAATCTCCATCAAAAGCCATTGTAAACTTTGTGGAAATAATGCCGGGGTTATTCTCTGCCTTTATGGTCACTTCAAAATCCTTGCCCGCTTTAACAGATGCCGAAGACATTTTGAATGTGGGTGAACCATCGGCAACCACGCCGACAGACAAAACCGCCGATAACATTAGAATTGCCAAAACAACAGATATTACCTTTTTCATATCCAATCCTCCGTTTTTAACTTTTCGTGCTTATTATACTCTAACTGTGCCTGTTATTCAAGTGGTAATTTATGAACTGCTTGACAGCGGACTTTTCTTGTAATAGTATTATAGAAAAAACTTTGAGAGGTTTTTATGTATAAATATGAAACTCATTTGCATACCTCGCCTGTAAGCCGGTGTGCAAGGGCAAGCGCCGAAGAGTCTCTTATTTTTTATAAAGAGAAAGGCTATGACGGCGTTTTTATCACAAATCATTTTATTGACGGAAACATAAATATTGACAGGTCTGTATTTTACGAGGAAAAAATAAACTTTTATTTCTCCGATTATGAAAACGCCGTGCCGCTCGGCAAAAAGGTAGGAATTAAGGTGTTTTGCGGAATTGAAATGTCCAACCACGGAACGGATTTTTTGGTTTACGGCATAGGCAAGAATTGGTTTTTAAAGCATCCGGAGATTGAAAAAATGAGGATGTCGGAAAAGCTATCACTACTGCGCGATAACGGCGCGTTTATAATTCAGGCGCACCCTTTAAGAGAGGCGGCGTATATCGACCACATCCGCCTTTATCCCCGGCACATTGAGGGTGTTGAGGTAATAAACGCCAACCGTACCGATTTTGAAAACAAAATGGCGGAAATTTATGCCGATAGCTACAATCTTTTAAAGGTGGCAGGCTCGGATAATCACACCGGCAGGGAACAATCAATACTCGCAGGTGTAATGACGGAAACGCCGCTTGAAAGCGAGCAGGATTACATAAAAGCGGTAAGAGAAAACAAAATACAGCTATTTAAAGTACCAAATGATTGAAAAATGCGGCAGGGAATGTTCCCTGCCGCATATGTTTTTACTCGGTGAAAAGGGGCGTTGAATAGTACCTATCGCCGCTATCGGGCAAAAGCGCCACTATCGTTTTACCCTCGTTTTGAGGCTCCTTTGCAAGCTCTATTGCCGCAAAGAGCGCCGC
>CACXEV010000107.1 GCA_902766755.1 Oscillospiraceae bacterium
ATACAAAGAACAAGCAGTAATGCAAGTATTCTTTTCATCATTTGCTCCTTTAAAGGTTACTTGTCAAACTTGGCAAGTGTATCATTAGCTTGTTTAACAGCCTTATTAAAGAACGGAGAAACAGAATCAAGTTTTGTTTCAACCTGAGCGGCTGTCATTTCACCGGTCCTTACCATTTTATCAATATCGCCAAATTCTATGCCGGCCGCCTTAGTAATCAAGCGGTCAACATTATAGTTATAGTTTTTCTGACTCATAAGATAATTGTAGGTTTCAAGTATCTTCTCACTGTTGAAGAAGGTTTTTGCATCATAATTATCAGCATTAGCATACCAACGAAGGAAGTAGTATGCCGCAGCACCGCACTTAGAGCCCTTAGGTACGCCGAAAGCCTCAAATTCCTGGAAGTTGGTATAGTAAGGTTTACCCGCCTGAGTCGGGAAAGGTACGCACTCAATATCATTATCAGCCTTAGACTCAGTAAAGTGGAAATCGGTTCTGCGCAGGGCAAGTATATTACTGGTATAGAAGAGGTAGGTGCCGTTTTCAAGCTTATCGCCATCCGCAGCCGACTCAGGGCAAAGGTCACCTTTATTACCTACTACTTCCTGCAAGCCGGAGATAACAGCGGGGCTCTTTAAGTTGTTTATATATTTTGTACCGTCAAAGGTTATAAGGTCAATATCGTTGAGCCATAAAAGATCTATCTGCTTCGAAGTCATCCATGCGGGGCGACCTACCTGTGATTTAAATGACCTGCACATTTCCTTGAATTTCTCATAGGTCCACTGACCGCTCTTCCAAAGGGTATAAGGATCTTCAAGCTTGTATCTGCTTATAATTGAAGGCTTATACATAACGACTGTCGGCTGCTGATTGAAAGTATTTTTAAGGTTAGCGGCATAATGTTTACCGTTATATGAATAAGCACTCATAACGCGTTCATCCCAGATAGCGCCTTTAAAATCGTAACCTGTAGCGTCTTCAAGACTCTGGCAGAGATACATTCTCGAAGGATCCGGTGAAATATAACGGATAAGATCCGGCGCCTTGCCGGCATTCTGCAAAGCGGCAATCTTAGTGTTGTATGTTTCATAACTGCCCTTGGTCCACTTTACCTTGATACCGGTAGCGGATTCAAATTTCTTTACTACCTTATCGGCATCGGTAACATCGGTTACCGGGTTCCATGAAAATACGGTAAATGTTTTGCCTTTAAGCTCTGCGGGGATGCTTGCCGCGAGCTGATCAAGGCTCATAGCATCTGCATTGGATACCGCGGCAGCGGTAACGTCATCTTTGGATTTTCCGCTCTCACCGCTCTTTGTAGAACCGCTCTTTGTGCTCTTTGAAGAACCGGAAGCGTCACCATCTTCCCCGTCGCCATCGGCATCCTCGCCCTGCTCGGTATCGCCATCTTCATCTATATCCCACTCTTCATCATCATCAAGAGTAAAAGAAGATGTTTTAGCTGAACCGCAGGCGGTAATCGACAACGCCAGTGCAAGACACAGCAACAGACATAAAATCTTACTTAAATAATCTTTCATAATATTTTCCTCCTAAAATTTTTAACCAACGATACCGCTGGTGGATATACTTTGAACAAATTTGCGCTGCATAAAAAGGAAATACGCAAGCAACGGCAAAATAGACAAAAAACAGCTTGTGATTATAAGAGAGCCGAGAGAAAATGTAAATTTCTTTGTTATCTCGGATGTGAGGTTACTGGTAAAGTTAGAAAGCACAACGCTTATCGGGTAGTTATCGGAAAGATAAATCTGAGCCTGATAAAAATCGTTCCAGTACCATACCACAGCAAACACAAGAACGGTTATAGCCGCCGCACCGGATGATGGCAGAACTATCTTTAAGAAGGTTTTCCAGGGACCGGCGCCATCCATCCATGCCGCCTCTTCAAGCTCTTTAGGCAGGCCTTTAAAGAACTGCATATATATGTAAATAAACAATCCGTTCTTAAGACCCACAGAAAACAGAGATGTAAGCCAGAAAACAAGCGGAGTATCAATAACGCTGGGTCTAAGCTCCTTGCCTACAAGTTTAGATACAAGCCCTAATATGCCTAAAAAATCAAGATGACGGAAATTATCATAGCTTGCGATCATTACCATAGGGTCCGGAATAAGAATGCAGAGTATCATAAATACTACCAATATTTTCTTTCCCCTGAATTCAAACCTGGCAAGTCCGTACCCTACTACGGCGCAAGTAAAGAATGATATAAGCGCCGCCGCAACCTGATTGATAAATGTGCTGGAAACAGAACGCCCGTAATCAAGGGCTTCAAAAGCTATATTGAAATTCTTGAAAGATATGCTCTTTGGTATCCACTGGACTGTAGGATCAAGCCAATCCGCAGTTGTCTTTAAAGAATTGACCGCCATAAACAGGAAAGGATAGAAGAGTATGTACGCAAAAGCAATCAAAAACAAATATCTGCCAATGCTCGCCAGAGTCCCCACTCCGCGGCGTTTAAGTTTATAGCTATTGATGTTTGGCATCATCAGTCCTCCACTCCAAAAAAATGAAATATCCTAAATAATATCATATATAATACAATAACATGCGGAGCTACCGGTTTTGAAGATACACAAAAGGAACTCCCCGGTGACACATTACCCATTGCGCATCTCTTTTTGCACACATCGCCGACAGCTCTCCAAAACTGTAAAATAATTTTACATATTATATTTTTTCTCAAAAATTAGCACTTTGTAAAATAAGGTACACAAACTTACGCAATTATTATACATAATTAACAAAAGTTTGTATACCAAAATTTTATGATTTTTTATCAAATTTTTGCGCTTTTTTTATTTTTTTTGCTTTTTTTGCCAAAATGCATTTAATTTGGCAGGCGATACATATACAAAAATACGGCAGACGGCTTTTAAAGACCATCTGCCGTATTATAATTGATACACTTATTTTGCGGCGCTCTTCTGCTGCCTTATATCAATACCTAAAAATCTTTTTGCGTTATATTCCCCCAAAAGCCTTGACGCAACCCTCGGAGTATATATATTGTTTATATCCTGCATAGAAAGATTTGTGTTTATTATTGTGGGCTTACGGGCTAAAAGACGGGTATTTACAATATTATAAACCAGACTTTGAATATACGGCGATACAAATTCGCCGCCCAAATCGTCAATAATAAGCAAATCACAGCCTACGGCGTCAAGATACGACTTATCGCTGTGCCCGGAAAAATGTTCGCTTTCCATCTTTGAAAACAGATTATACGCGCTTCCGTATATTACATCATATCCTTTAAGCAATAGCTCATAGGCTATTGCAAGCGACAGATGAGTTTTTCCAAGCCCGGTATTACCCGTAAAAAGCAGGCTTTCGCTTGTTTTCGGATCAAATTTTATTACATATTCACGGCAAAGCTTTAATATAGAGGTCATACGCTTTTTCGGATTGCCTGATTCGGTCTCGGTATCCGGATAATAGCTTAAATCAAAGTTTTCAAACCTACAATCTCCTATAGGGGCTACCTCGGAGAGTTTGCCGATATAAAGCTCAGTAGCAGCGCGTTTTATGCAATCGCATATTTTCCCGGCGCAATATCCGGTATCATGGCAATTTTCACACTCATATTCAATATCTTCGATACCTGCGCATTTAACAATACCTCTGCGCTCCTCATCTAAAGCAGAGAGAGTATCCTCCATATCTTTGAGCTTCTTTTTATCACCTGCAATTGCAGTTATGGCGATTTTCGCTCCTAAAGCCGACATCAATCTTTTTATTTCGGCAAAACGGGGATTATTGCTTTCGAGTTTTGCCAAGGCATTATCCCTTGCCGCAATCCGGGAGGATAAAGAATTACGCTTATTCTCAATGCATATATCGTAACATTCCCTCTTTGTCACACAAATCCCTCCTAATCACTGTTAAGTTTTGCCTCAAAAGCATCCAAATCAAAACCGGCAAAATCATTTTTACCTTTTTGCCTTTTTCCGTTTTGCCTGTTCTCGCCGCTTTTAACTTCTTCAACCGTTTTATATCCCGCACTGTGCCACTTTTCAAGTATTTTTGCAATATAGGGGAATGAAAGCTTTGTCTTACTGTCAATACAGGCGTTATAAGCGGCCTTAAGCATTTCAGGGGACATACCCCACTCGTTTACCCAGAGATTTGAAAGCTCCGATTCCCTGTCACTCGGAAGTCTCTGCTCAATGCCGAAAGCGTTTCTTACAACACTGAATGCCAGCTTGCCTTTGGCATCCTCCGCAATGATTTTTTCGGCGTCGAGCACATTCTCCACTCCCGATTTAAGCCATCTTGCAGCAGTAGACTTTATATTTGAAAGATTAGCCTTATTCTGAGCCGCCAAATGCTGCAAAAGCAGAAGTATAACCGATACATCCATACCGTAATCATCATAAAGCGATACCAGCAGGCGGCTCTCGTTATTCTTAATATTTCTGCCGAATTTAAGCTGAGCTTCACGAAGAAGCAGGCGAACCTTATCATCCTCCATACCGCGGGTTATAACATCCCGGCGCGTGGGAAGCTCGGTACTTATCACAACATTTTTTTCTTTCTTTTCCGGAGCGGTGTTTTCCCTTTCGAGTATGCCGCACCGTACCCAGAAAAGGAGTGCGTCTTCCGCATCGGTTTTACTGATATTAAGCTTATTCGCAATAATATCCGCACTGATTTTATCCGACAAATCGCGCATAACAAGCAGTAAAGCCTTTATCTGTTCGGCTGAGGCGAGCTTTATGTATTTATCCGCAACATCGCAAGGCACGGGAAAAGAAGACGACATACTCTTGAAATTGAGTGAAAATTCCATAAACCCACCTCCTTAATTTTTTCGGTTTTAATATTATAACAACAAAATACCGATTTGTAAATACAAAAAAACGCCCGCCGAAAGGCGAACGTTTAAATATGTTGGCACCTACTTATTTTCCCAGGCAGCTGCCCGCCAAGTATCTTCAGCGCAAATGAGCTTAACTTCTGTGTTCGGAATGGGAACAGGTGGACCCTCATCGCAATCGACACCAACTAATGCTGTTTTTCCGACAGCAAAAGGATTATACTACATAACCTGCTATTTGTCAAGTGGTATTTTAGAAAAATTTAAAAACTCTGTAAACTTCGTATATGACTCATAAAGTTCTTCATCTTCTACGAATGCATCCCGGTAAACTTCTACAATTGCATCACCCTTAAAGCCTACTTTATTACAAAGCTTAAAAAATGATATAAAATCAAAGCCTCCCTGTCCGGGCAACATACAATCATTATCCGGCTTATTATCGCTTATATGAATATGCTTTACAGTATCACCAAGTACACTCAATGCATCAAAAGGAGAGTATCCACCCCTTATGCACTGTTTTATATCAAGGCAAAAAGCGGCATTTTGACCTAAATAATCTTTCATATTTTTAAGTACCTCAAGATTTCCTGCCCTGAAATTCACTACATTTTCCTGCAACAGATCAGCGCCGTCGCGCTTTATCATCTCGTGAATACTTGAAAAGCGATAAAAATACTCATTATTATCAATCGCACGATTAGGTTTGCCTCCATGCATAATTATAAATTTTGCATCAAGCCTATTCGCAATTTCCGCATACCTTTTATACTGCTCTATTCCCTCCTTATATCTGCGGGGGTAATTTGAAAAAAGCATAAAAGACTCAGCAAGAGACATTGTAGGATGAATAGAAACAATTTTTATGCCATATTCATCTTTAATTGACTTAAGAATTGAAATAAAGCCGTCTTTAAGTTCACATTCGGCATTAAAAAATATTTCGGTTGTCTTAATTCCTGCCTTTGCTACACCCGAAAGCGCCTTTTCAGTTTCGAGCGGATAAAGGCACGAAGTCGAAACACCTATTTTCATATTATTCCTCCCACGGAGTAACAAATACCGTTTTATTTGTTGTATAGATAACCATACCTGCTTTGCTCCCGGCAGGCTTTTTAACATACCTTATGGGGGTATAATCCACCGGAACATTTGAAGAATTTTTAGCTCTTGAGTTTCTGGCGGCAAGTCTTGCGGCAAAGAGTAAAGTTTCTTCGCTTATCTCTCCTCCGCCGTTTTTTATAATAACATGACTGCCGTGTATGCTTTTTGTATGGAGCCACATATCATTTTTATCGGCAAGTTTGGTTGTAATATAGTCATTTTGAATATTATTATGACCTACAAAAATGTTGTACCCCTCTGATGATACGTGCTGCTCTATCTCTCTGAAATGGTTTACTTTACGCGCATTTCGTTTTTCCTTCAGATAACCTTCACTTACAAGCTCTTGCCTTATTCCTTCGATATCGGATGCTCCTCTGGCGCGTTCAAGGCTTTCAAGCACCGAATCAAGATAATCTATCTCTTTATCATCATTTTTAATCAATTCTCCGAGATTTGCATTTGCCGCACAGCTTTTCTTGTACTCTTTAAAATATTTTGCGGCATTACCGGCAGGGCTTAAAGCAGGATCAAGAGATATGCGCATCATCCCAAGATTTTCATCGTAAAAATTCTGAACCTCACAATATCGGTCGCCGGCATTTACAAGGTGTATATTAGCCTTTATAAGTTCACCTTTTATACGCAAATCCTCGCGATTTTTTGTGGCCTCGAGGTCCTTAACCCTGAGAGCTTTCCTTCTCTTTGCGCGGGAAAGAAGGTTATTTACTGATCTAAAAATATCTCCGCCCTGCTTTTTAAGTCTTGCAGATTTATCGCGCTCGGTAAAAAAAGTCTCAAGCATTTCGCAGGCATCTGAAAAGTACTTTTTTTCGTAGATATTGCCATACTGCTCTATATCTATAAACGAAAAGTCCTTAGGCGCACCGTTTTCATACAAAATGGTATACTGCGGATTGCCCGACAGAGCCGACCGACATTTTTCAATAGGCGCAGACAAAAGATTTAAATCAACACTTTCAATATCAACATCGAGCTGAAGAAATGCAGAATATTCAATTTCCCGGCAAACAAGCGGAGAAAAACCTTCAAGCGTATCGAGTAAAGCTCTGGATACTTTTCCTCCCTTTTCTCTGACAGCGGATATAATATCCTTAGTGCTTGTATCAAGTAAATTAAGCTTGCCTGTGCTTAATGGATATGTGTATTTTACCCCCGGCATAACAATACGGTTAGCGGTAATATCACTTCTGATAATCGCATCTAAGATTTTTCCGTTTTCGTCGCACAAAATAATATTATTAGCACCGCCGATAAACTCGCAAACAATCTTCGGAGTTATTACATCTCCCATTTCGTTGAGCGACTGAAATTTTAATTCTACTACCCTTTCGAGCCCGTTTTGTTCGGCAGAAATAAATCGGGCTGAAGAAAAGATTTTTCGGGCAAGCATACAAAACATAGGCGGTGTAGGTGGATTTTCAAAATCAGCATTAGTAAATCCCAGTCTGCCGGCGCCGTTTCGCGCAACAATATGAAGCTTGCCGGAAAAATCTCTTTTCTTTAAATGTATTACCAGCTCATCCTTTAAAGGCTGGTAGATTTTCTCAATATGCGCCGGCACGGCATATTGAAGTTCATTTAAAACATTATGTAAAAAAGCGCCGTCAAATGCCATTTCCAGTCTCCTTATTGAGTAATTTTCGAATTTTCTCCGCCACCGTTTTGCTTTCCAGATAACAAACCGTGTTCTTTCCGGTACTTTCAAGCTCGCTTGCGCGTTTATTTGCGATACGGTACTGCTTTTCAATATATGCTATACCGTCGGGATAATGAGGTTTTATAATACCGATTGATTTTCGAAGTGCATCAATCGGATATGCCTTTCCGGCAAAGTGACATTTCATAATACTATAAAGCTTACCGTTATCCTCTACAGCTTTTTCACAAGCGACCATAAATCCGGAGCTTGCCAGGTATTCGCGCAGTTTATCCGCCCCGGTTGTGGGCTGAATAATAAGCGTTACTGTATAATCCCGCAAGAACAGAGCCCTGTCAATAATCCCGGAGATTACCTCTCCGCCAATGCCGGATATAATTATTGTATCAGCCATATCCCTTGATATTAAATCAAGTCCGTCGCACAAAAAGAGCTTTACATCAGAAGCACCCGAACGCGACAGATTTTTTTTAGCTTTCTCGAGAGGTTTTTCCCTGATATCGGTAGCGCAAATGCTCTCACATTTGCCTGATTTATACAAAAAGACGGGCAGATAGCCGTGGTCTGTTCCGACATCACAAACTCTACTGCCCGATTGCACCATATCGGATATAATGGTAAGTCTTTTCGACAGCTTCATATCACTTATCTTTAAAGTGATCGTTAAGCTTGCTTATTAAAGCGTCACAGTCAGTTCCATGCGCCATACAAGCCTGCTCAACGGATTCCCCGCGGGATACCGGACAACCGAGGCAATGCATACCTATTTCGAGGAAATATTTACCGGCTTCCTCATCCATATCAAGAATATCACCGATAATCATATCTTTTGTAATTTTCATAAACATCTTCCTTTCTTTTTAAAACAATTTTGTATCTTCTTCAAGTGTTTTTCTGTTGTGATTATAAAGCTTTCGATCGTTAAGAGCCCACATACGACCTGAAAACTCATCCGGCTTTACCGAGCTTACCGCCTCGCGCATTTCATAAATTCTCGAGTCCAATAAGTCAAGCTCTGAAAGTATTTCCGCTTCAATAAACATCGGTCTTATCGCGGCGCCAAACTCCGGTTCGCCGTGATGAGAAAGTATCATATGCTGAAGTAAAACCGAAGTTTTACGACCGATATTCAATTGCTTTGCATACTGATCAACCTTTGCAGCACCCATTGCCAAATGTCCTAAAAGATTGCCTTCTATAGTGTATCCTTCAGCAATACCGAGTTCACCCACACTAAATTCCTCAAGCTTTGAAATATCGTGCAGTATTGCGCCGGAAATCAAAAGCTCACGGTCAACAAACGGGTATATTTTACACACGCTCTCACACAGTCTTACTATCGACAACGTATGCATAAGCAGTCCCCCGCGGACTGCATGATGAAGCTTAAAAGCCGCAGGAAAATAGATCAATTTTTCCTTATTATCTGAAAGAATTGCCGTAACAACGGTTTTAAGATCATTATCAGAAAAACCATCTGCTAAAGACAAAAGCTCATCAAACATTTCTTCGCCCGAATATCCGACGCTGCGAACCAGATCTTCGATTTTCACATTATCGCCATCGAAAGAAGTTCTGATACGCTCTATCCGCAGTTGGTCAGAGCCGTTATACTGACTTACAGTGCCTCTGACTTTAACAATATCCTGAGCTTTATATTCCCCATGCTCCGCCGGGATATACCGCCAAAGCTTGGCATTAATCTCGCCTGACGAATCACCAAGAGTAAAATCAAGGTAAACATCACCTTTTGAAGAAGTCTTTTTTTCAACGCTTTTTACAATGCAAAAGCCCTCTACCCTGCCGGTATCGTCAATAGTCTTAAAATTCATCTGTTTATTCCTTTATGATTATATTTTCTCTTGACGGGCCGTTGCTTATCATAGCAAATTTATAACCTATCTGTTCCTCGATAAATTCAATATATTTTCTACAATTTTCCGGCAATTCCGAATATTTTTTTATGCCCGAAATATCACATTTCCAACCTTTAAGAGTATGAAGTACCGGCTTTGCTTTTTCGAGTTTATTTGTAACCGGGAAATCTTTTGTAACTTCACCGTCTATTTCATACCCTACGCATACCTTTATTTCATCAAGGTAACCGAGTGCATCAACAACAGTAAGAACAGGATGAGTAGTCCCCTGAACATCGCAACCGTATCGGGTTGCCACACAGTCAAACCAGCCCATTCTGCGAGGCCTGCCGGTAGTGGCGCCGTACTCGCCGCCGTCACCGCCGTGATCCCTCATTTCCGCAGCCTCGTCGCCAAATATTTCACTGACAAACGCACCTGCACCTACAGCCGAAGAGTATGCCTTAATGACGGTATAAACTTCTTTTATTGAATACGGAGGCAAGCCTGTACCTACCGCACCGTAAGCCGCAATGGTATTTGAGGATGTTACCATAGGATATATACCGTGATCAGTATCCTTAAGTGTACCAAGCTGACCTTCAAGCAGGATAGTTTTACCGGCCTTATCCGCTTCAAAGCAAAGCTTGCGGACATCACCCACAAAACCCTTTATGCCATCGCGCCAGACCATCATTTTTTCAAACAACTCGTCCGCGTTAATCGGAGGTTTATGGTATAAGTTTTCTATCATTATATTTTTGACTTCAAGTACGCGGTTTATCTTTTCCTTAAGTGCTTTTTCATCAAAAAGCTCACAAACCTGAAATCCTATCTTTGCATACTTATCCGAATAAAAAGGAGCTATACCGGATTTGGTAGACCCAAAGCTTGCTTTGCCAAGGCGCTCTTCCTCGTAAACATCGAAAAGCACATGATAAGGCATTACCATCTGACAACGCTCGCTGATTACCAGCTTAGGTGCGGGAACACCGCGGTCAACTATCTCCTTATACTCCATTAAAAGTTTATCAATATCGAGAGCAACACCGTTGCCGATACAGTTTATTACGCCGTCGTTGAACACGCCCGAAGGCATTGTATGAAGTGCAAATTTGCCATACTTGTTATGTATTGTGTGACCGGCATTAGCACCGCCTTGGAACCTGACTACTATATCAGCCGAGCCTGCCAACATATCGGTTATTTTACCTTTACCTTCGTCGCCCCAATTAGCGCCGACTACTGCTTTTACCATACAATTATCCCCTGACTAATAAAATTACAGCTGTATTATAATACAACCGGAGAGATTTTTCAATGAAAATATAAAAATATTATATCAATCAAACAGTTAATTGTCAAACCCGGAAATAATAATAAAATACTTGTAATCTAAAGCGGTATGTGGTATAATGTTCAAGCAATATTGTACAAGCCCCGGAGGTGCAAAGTTGAAGTATTTACAAACCTTTTTAAGATACAAATACTTGCTCTTTAACTTAATTAATCGTGATATAAAAGTCAAGTACCGCAGATCGGTTTTGGGAATTTTATGGAGTGTACTCAATCCGCTTTTGATGATGGTGGTGATTTCCGCGGTTTTCTCAACTATCTTTGGTATGAAGGGAAAATTCGGCAGTCTTCCTATCCCGTTCCATATCTACTACCTTACAGGTGCTACGGTTTATAACTTTGTTTCTGAAGCAACGTCATCATCTATGATGTCGGTATTTTCTGCGGCGCCTCTTATCAAAAAGGTTTATATTCCTAAATACATTTTCCCATTGGAAAAATGTATGTTTGCTTTTGTAAATATGTTGTTTTCGCTTGTCGCGGTGTTCATTGTAATTCTGGTATCCAACGTCAAGTTCTATGCAACAATGATCTTATTGCCTATACCGCTTATGTATGCCCTCATATTTTCTATAGGGCTTAGCTTTCTGCTTTCGGCGCTTACGGTGTTTTTCCGTGATATTGTTCATATTTACAGCGTTTTACTCACGGCGTGGATGTACATTACACCGATTATCTATCCTATAAGCATACTGGAAACACATCCCTACCTGTTAGCAATAATGAAATCAAATCCTATGTACTACTTTGTTGAGTATTTTAGAGATGTAACGGTTTACGGAATTGTGCCTGACACAAAAATGAATCTTATTTGCATTGCGTATTCGGTAGGAATGTTCATAATAGGTTCTTTAGTGTTCAAACGCAAACAAGATAAATTTGTTTTGTATATGTGATCGGAGGATAGTGATTTGAGTACTGCAGTCGAAGTTTCAAACGTTTCTATGCGCTTTAACATGGCGAAAGAAAGGGTTGACAGTATTAAAGAATATTTAATTAAATTTTTTAAAAAGCAGTTGCTTTTTGAGGAATTTATTGCATTAAACGATATAAACCTTTCGATAGAAGCCGGAGAGGTTTTCGGTCTTATCGGTCTTAACGGATGCGGAAAATCAACCTTGCTTAAGATTATTTCCGGCATATATAAGCCCAGCACCGGCAGTGTAAAGGTTGTAGGTACAATTGCACCTCTGATCGAACTTGGCGCCGGATTTGATATGGATCTGACAGCACGGGAAAATATATATTTAAACGGTTCGGTTCTCGGGTATTCAAAGGAATATATAGATGAAAAGTTTGATGAAATAGTTGATTTTACCGAGCTTCATCAGTTTATTGATGTTCCGATGAAAAATTACTCGTCCGGTATGGTTGCGCGTGTAGGATTTGCTGTTGCAACGATAACAAATCCGGACATTCTTATAGTTGATGAAATACTATCGGTAGGCGACTTTTTATTTCAGGAAAAATGCGAAAAACGAATAAGCGATCTTATGAGCGGAGGTACAACGGTAATAATTGTATCGCACTCTATAGATCAAATCAAAAGGCTTTGTGACAGGGTTGCCTGGATAGAAAAAGGTCATATAAAGATGATCGGAAAAACAGATGAGGTTTGCGATTTATATTCTAAAACCTCAGCATAATTCAGAACACTAAAAAACCGACAGGTTCGCCTGTCGGTTTTTTTACTTTATTATATCCTTTATAACCTCTCCGGCGATAATCATTCCGCAAACCGGTGGAACAAATGATACCGAACCCGGAACTCGGTTCTCATCGCAGGCACTGTCACCTTTAAATGATTTAATAGGCTGTTCTTCCGAATATACAACCTTTAACTGTTTTATGCCGTTATCCTTGCAAATTTTTCGCATAACCCGCGCTAACGGACATACCCTTGTATCATATATATCCGCCACTTTAAAGGATGAAGCGCAAAGCTTATTTCCGGCACCCATAGATGATATTACGGGCACTTTAGCCTCTTTACACGATAAAATCAGTTGTTTTTTACCGGTTACGGTATCGATTGCATCAACAACATAATCATATTTCCGGAAATCTATTTCACAGGCGGTATCGGGCATAAAAAAAGTTTTAAAAGTACCTACTTTACATTCAGGGTTAATATCGAGTATACGCTCTTTTATAACATCAACCTTATACTTCCCCACTGTGCTGTTTAAAGCTATAATCTGACGGTTTATATTGCTCGTTGAAACTTTATCATTATCTATCACATCAATTGAGCCGATACCTGCTCTTGCAAGCGCCTCAACCGCAAAACCACCTACACCGCCTACACCGAACACGGCAACCCTCGCATCACCGAGTTTTTTTAAAGCAGCATTTCCAAGCAACATACCGGTTCTCGAAAAAGACTCATTATTAACCATAATATCACCCTATAAGGTACTGCCCGATAACACGAAGGCGAGTGCATTTTTTGAAATTATACTTGTTTATCATCTTTATTTTCTTAATGCGCGGCGCCTCGGAAATGGAAATATAAGCCTCAATTATCTCACGCTTATCATCAGGCAGAATATCACCGTATGCATTGAGTAAAAGCTCAGCTTGAATATAAGTTTCTGCAACATTTTTACTGACTTCACTAAATGTTTTAAGTTTACGGATAATAAAAGCTAAACCGCCGCCTGCCTTTGCTCCTACCTCGTTATCACCGTGCTGGCGATAATAAACCGTAGGCTGTTTTATTGTTACAATACTTCCGAATGATGCAGCCGTAAGCGCTAACCACCAATCGTGCATTGCGGCATTGGCCGGTATAGGCAAAGCACGGTTTTTAAGTGCTCGGTTTATCATTACCGTACAACCGGTAACATAATTCTGCACAAGCAGGCGATTAAGTGATAAATCATCAGGATAGATTTTCTGAAAGGAAAAGAATGAGTTTGCAATAATGCTCATATCTTTATTAACAACAGTAAGGTCTGTATGCACCAAAATCGGTTTATCGCGTTCTCCGCTTTCGGCCTTAAGCATTTTATCAAATGTTATCTGCACCTTATCCTTGACCCATATGTCATCCTGATCGGAAAACATAATATAATCATCGTCTACCGCTTTTAACATTTCGTAAAAATTCGCCATTGCACTGCCGGTAGGTTTTCCGGATAAAACCGTTATTCGCTCCGGAAATTTATTTGCATATTCCTCTATGATTTCGGGGGATGAATCGGTTGATCCGTCATCGCGGATAACAAGCCTTACATCCTTTAAAGACTGATTAAGTATCGAATCAATCTGCTCTCGCAGATACTTTTCACCGCAAAAAACCGCCAATAAAACCGTTATCACCAAATCGCCCCTTATCAAACAATAAAAACAACTAATTATCTTCTACATCCTTATTCTGTGATACAGACTCTATATCACCTACAAGTTTGTTAAAGGATGATGCCGTAATCCTACCCACACTTTTACCGTTAAGTGAACAATAATACTCGGTTGCAGATGCTCTGTAAAATGTGAGAGTATCTTCCCTATCACTACTATCCTTTATCTTAACAGTCATACCTGTATTGCCGGATTCGCCTGTAGAAAAGTCCAAAAGACTAAGCGATACAAAATGCATATAGAAGTTCTGGAAGTAATCTGAAGTTATATGCTTACCGTCAAGCTTTACGTCAAACTTTTCATCATCGTCTTCACCGTTTTCCGATATATCAAACGAATAAACCTGTTTATTAACATAGAATGTCATATTCTTGACTTCGGATATTGATCTTACATAAACCATTTTATTGTAAAGATCGTTTTCTTTTATTGATATAAAATTGATAGCCGAAGCAGATACTTTTTTTATGGTATTCATACCGTCACCGAAAACGGCATAGAACCCTTCATCCGCCGGCGCGAATTTATAATCAAAGCTATGCTCGCCCATATTAAGCTTTATCTCTAAATACGGATCATCAAGACCGAAAGTTTTTAAAGCCGCTTCATCCGTATCAAAAGAGTAAACACCTGAAACGGATATTCCGTCTGTAAACGGGGAAAGAATTTCATCAACCTTTGTAGACTCGGCATATCTCGCCGCAGGAGATGTTACCCTGTAAACAAATCCGATATTTTCGGAATCGTCCCCGTCTATTTGCTCAATAGTCAAAGGCTTTGAAAAATTATCACCGTATAAGTTTATACTGTCTAATTTTATAATATTTCCGTTTTCTACATATCCGTCAAGTCCGTCATTTCCGGTAATCGCAGGTACCGCATCCGTGCTTGCCAAATCCAGGGCGGCAAACCCAAAATTATCGGATACGCTTGATGTTACAAGATATATTTTTTCATCTATTGAAGAATAAAGGTAAACGCCGGAGTTATCCGGAGAAACAGAGCCGAAAATAAGGGAAAAGTCTCCGGATTCTTTTGAAGTAACGTTCACCTTTGAAGCAGGTGTCTGAAACCCGCACTCTTCAAAGGTTTTTTTGGTAATTTCCATAATAGCGTCAATTTTAGCGACTGCGGATACTATTTGAGCGGTTTTTGATGTTGATATTTTTTCCTCCGCCAAATCCCTAATATACCACTTATTATCGGCGCTGCTTGAACTATCAGCACCTTCATCCGGTTTCGGTAAAAACACAAACTGACCGTTCTTATTCTCTACAGTAACGGAGTCAAATTTATTCTTATCAAGATTTAAAACAGGAATTGTATTAGCGACAGAAGATGCATTTTCATCATCTTTTTCGGGAATAAGTTTTATCACAGCAAATGTTCCGCCCACTAAAATACAAACTGCTAAAAAAGCAGCTATTGCCGCTATTATTCTGCCTTTTTTAGGCGATTTGAGTTTTTTGTCGTTATGCTCTCTCGGAGCTGAAAAAATCGTACTTTCTTCAATAGACGACAAATCATCTGTTCGCTTTTCGGAAAAATCATCCATCAGGCATTTCTCCTTTTTACATATACCACTATGCCGATAGCTAACATAACAAAGGGAATAAGAACGATAAATACCAAACGAATAATACC
>CACXEV010000108.1 GCA_902766755.1 Oscillospiraceae bacterium
AGAACAAGGAGGAACAAGCGCAGGTGGATATGTTACAACAGAAGAATGGTTAAAAACTCAAACTAATTTAACTGCTAAGAATTGGGACTTTACTAGTATTTGGCAAATTGATAGTTTAGTAAATTCTGGATGGCCATCAATACAAGGACTTCAGTAGATTTGATCTATTAAATATAATAAAAGTTTGGGGTTATCTTTAAAACCCCAAAAAATTATAAAAGGAGAAAAAACATGTTAAAGAAATTAATGGAAAACAAACTATTACTTATAATAATTGTATGGACAATAATATTATTAATAGTAATTGGTGTAAGAAAACTTCCTAATCTAAAAAGCAAAAAAGAAGTAGATAATTCAATGACAATAGAAGTAGAAAGAGAGCCAACTGGAATGGAAGAGTTAACAGAAGAAGAACAAATGACATATGAACTTTCAGATGTAGTAGTAGGATTAGATAATGGAAAAACAATAATAACAGGAAAAGTAGCAAATAATAATGAAGAAGCACATGAAATAATAGTAAATATCAAATTCTATTCAGAGGAAGAACATATAAAAGGAGCAAATAGTGTAAAAGTAGCTCTTGAAGCATATGAGACAAAAGACTTTGAAATGATGATATTAGATGATGTATCACAATATAGATATGATATTATTGTTGAATATGCTAAATAAAATTTTTTATAATAAAAAAGGAATTTCCTTATAAGTTTAGGGAACATTCCTTTTTTTGTTTTTTATATAAGAAAAATCAAAATATTTTAAATGAAAAAAAACGTAAATAATAATCGGATATAAAGATTCTAATGAAATTGATATATGAAAATATTTCATTTTTATTACAAATTAGTTTTTATAAATGTAAAAATACTGTAATTGAAGTAATGAAAAAAATAATTTATACTTTAATATAGAAGACTAGAAAGAATTTATAAAATCAAATAATGGATTTTGGAGGAGCAAGTATGAGCCAGAAAAGAAAAAATAAAGGAATAACAATAATTCAATTAGTAGTAATAGTAATAATAATGATAGTAATAACAGGAGTAATAATATCAAGATTAGCGTCAGATAATGGAATAGTAGATAATGCAGCAAAAGCATTAGTAAAAACAGAAGAAGCAAGAGTAAGAGAAATTTTAGAGTTAGCATTAAATAACGCTACAGTAAAATATGGAAAAGATGTAACAGTAAAAGAATATATAGAAGAGCTAATTGAAGAAGGAATAATAATAAAGCAAGAAGTATTAATACCAGGATATCCATTAGATGATGAAGATGTATATGCGAGAATACAGGTAGGACCAAAAAAATTGATATTTGATATATCAATAGATGAAAATGGAGCAATACGAATAAAATATATAAAAGATCCACGGAAAAATAGAAGAAGTACATTTAATAGATATATCATATAAATCAGCAACAGCTAATTCAATAACAATATCAATGAAAAAATTAGAAGATGTAAGAGAATTAAAAGAAATAGTATTTTATATAAAAAGAGTAGATGCAAGTGAAAAATATGAAGTAGGAAATGTAACAGATTTAGGAGGAGATTTATATAAATTTAATGACTTATCAGAAAATACAGAATATAGTATAAAAGTATTTGTAAAAGGACTAAAGAACAATGATTATAGTCAATATAAGTATGAAGCAGAATTAACGCCAAATCCAAAAACAGAAATATCAATTCCAAATATAAACTTTAGTATAGATAGAAAAAATGATAATGGAAATGCAGTAGAAGGATGGGTAAAGCATGTAACAGTAACAGCAAATATAGATGAAAATAAGAAAGAAAGATTTGATATATATACATCACAGGGAAGTTCGTTTGAATATAATAAACCACAAGATGTATATAGTAGTAAAACAGTATTTGCAAAATTATATGATAAAGAAGAAAAGAAATATGTTGGAAATGTAAGTTCAGTATTAGTAGATAAGGTAGATAGTCAGTCACCAACAATAAGTAAAACATTAAATGCACCAAGAGAAGGAATAAAAGAAAATGGATTTACATTAAATATAGGAGTAGGAGATAGTGAATCAGGAATATCAAAAATAGAATGGTATTATAAACCAATAAGTGGAAGTACATATACATTAGCAGAAACGACAGAATATATAGCAATAAATGGGGTAAATGCGGGAGAAAAGACAAAAGAAGTAACACAAGAAATAACAAATATAGGAGTAGGAAATTATAAAGCACATGTAATAGTATATGATGTAGCAGGAAATATATATAAAACAGCAGATGTAACAATAAACATGGTAGAAGTAATAAATGCGAGAATAGAAGGAACAATAAGTTTTGGAGAGTTAGTATGGGAAAATGGAACAGCAAGTGTAACAATGAGTACAGATTCAGAACATACAATACAATATCAAGTAAATGCAACATCAGATAGTAAATGGGTAACAGGAAATACAGTAACAGGATTAACAACAGGATCAACAGTATATGCAAGATTAACAAATGGAAAAGGAACAAGTAAAGTAACAAGTTTATATATAAAAGATACAACACATAGTAATGTATTAGAAGAAGGCTGGATAGGAATATATACAGAAGCAGATTTACAAAAAATACCACAGAACTTAAGCGGAAAATTCAAAGTAATGAATGATATAACAATGACAGTACCAGGGAGTACATCAGCAAGTAATTGGACAGCAGTAGGAACAAGTAGTAATAAATTTACAGGAATATTAGATGGCAATAATTATAAAATAAGTAATTTACAAATAGGGACAGGAACAACTGTAGATTATCAAGGTTTTTTTGGATATATGGGATTAGGAGCAAAAGTTTATAATTTAATAATAGAAACAACATCAACAGGAATAAATGGAGGAAGTTATGTAGGAGGATTAGTAGGAGCAAATGAAGAAGGAACAATAACTAATGTAAGTGTAGAAGGAAATGTAAAAGGAAATGGAAGTAGAATAGG
>CACXEV010000109.1 GCA_902766755.1 Oscillospiraceae bacterium
AGTTAACGAACAGACTGCACCAAGCGGATTTGGCAATGGAATACTCAAGATGACAAACAGCAGTGACCGTGTGGAAGTAAGCGGAAACTTTTCTGCGAATTCATTAAAAAGCCATACGAATTTCCTTACCAACGGAGTATTGAAAATAGGGGGAGATTTTTCCCAGGCTTCTTCTGAAGCTCGTGATAATTTTAACAGTAAAGACGATTTCACGTTATTGTTTAATGGTACTCAAAAACAAAATGTAGTTTTCTCTGATCCGAGTTATTCTAAAGCTGCAAATGTTGTTTTTGATAATGCGTCCTCTGAAGGAGTACATATCGGGTCAAACAATATGTATGTTTGCAATGAGGTCGATGACCAAAGCGCGAATGTTCACGGATATATTTGCGTTGATTCGCTTGCTCACTTTGTTGGCAACAGCTTTAGCGGCAGCGTTTATGTTTATACCGATGTCACTATGACAAATGATCTGAGCATAGGCGGAGGGCTGTACGTTTATACGGGATATAATAACGGACTGAATCTCAACGGATTTACGATCAATGCTAATTCTGTTTATATTGACAGGGGATTCGTAAAGATCAACGATGGTCAGATCAACTGTACCGGAAACTTTACAATAGACAGAAATGGTATATTTGAGATGACAAAATCAAACGATTATGTCCTTGTTGGCGGCGATATGAAAACGCAGTCTGATAGATCTCATTCATCCCTGCTTACAAACGGTGTGCTGGAAATAAAGGGGGATTTTATACAGAAAGGCTGTTCTGAATCATTTCTTTGTACCGGAGAGCATAATACTGTTCTCAGTGGAAAATCCTCTTCGTCCGGAAGGATCTATCGCCAGACAATTAACTTTGCTGATCCGGGAAGCTCAAGGTTTAATTATCTTGTTCTGACAATTCCGGAATCTATGTACAATGTAGTAAACACGAATATTGATAATATATGCAGCAGTTATACACTGGATATAAGAGATACTGAGGGACCATCAAAGCCGGGTGGATTGACGGTAATGTCAAGAACAGCTTCATCTGTTAAGCTCAGCTGGAATTCCTCTGAGGACAATGTTGCTGTTGTCGGTTATGATGTATACAGGAATGACAGTAAAATAGCAACTGTAAGTACGTCATGCTTTGAGGACAGCAATCTTGTTCCGGAAACCGCATATAACTACAAAGTATGTGCTTTTGACGAAATCAGGAATTTGTCGGCTTATTCGGATACTATTCAAATATCAACCCTTGAAGATACAACTCCTCCCGGTTCTCCGGGTTCTTTGAAAATAAAGAGAAAAACGGGAACATCTATAGTGCTCAGCTGGCTTCCGTCAGATGATGATGTAGGCTGTACGGAATATAAAATATTCAGAGATAATACTCTTGTTGATTCTACTGCAAATACAGAGTATAAGGATACGGGACTGAGTGTCAATACTCTCTATCACTACAAGGTCAAGGCTCTTGATGCAGCAGGCAATATTTCGGATTTCAGCAGTGAAGTTTCAGGCTATGCTGCAATGCCGTATATCAACTCCATCGAGCCGGCGGAGTATTCAACATTTTACGGAGATACAGTTAACCTGATCCTGAAATTCAGAAATTCCGGCAACAGTATAAATAACGAGGCGGTTTTCCAGTACTCTGATGATGGAATAAACTGGAATAATATATCGGTGTATCCCGCAGGACAGCAGGCGTTATCCGATAATGAATTGTATGCCTCGGCAGACTGGAATATCACAAATCTGCAGGACGGTGATTATACAGTAAAAGCAACATTATATGATGAGGACGGATCGACCGCTGTAATAACGGCAGATTATACGATTGATCACTCGAATCCTGATGCTGTACAGAATTTTGCCGTCCAAAGCAATAATGGCGTTGCAGAGTTGAGCTGGAATGCGTCTGATGAGCCTGATTTTGCATCGTATGAGCTGTTCAGGTCACAGAGCTTAAACGGAACCTATGAATCCATTAAAACCATTAACACAAAGAATACGGTTTATTATCAGGATAAAAATGTAATTGACGGTCAAACCTATTATTATTATCTTATCGTAAATGACAATCATAATCGTCATAGTTCGGCAACGGTCAAAGCTTCGGTACTGATCGATGATGATGAAGCATCCCCTGTTATTGGAAGTTTCAGCGGTACCTCAAGAATAAACGGCAATGCCTCTGTTAATGTACCGGCAACGGATAATAAGGCCGTGTTACAGGTAAAGCTGGAGTATCGAGATGATTCCAATAATACATGGATACCGATAGGTACATCAAATACGGGTACCGTTACATGGAGTACAACAGGATTCTCAGATGGCTCTTATCGTGTACGGGCATCAGCATACGATGCGGCCGGAAACCAAAGTGTTCACAAAGAAAAGACATTTGTGATCGATAATACAGGACCGGCTAAACCCACAGTTTCAGGTGTTTCTTCTACAAGCACAACTGTAAGCATCAGGTGGGAGGATTGCTCTGATACAGACTTTGCATATTATCAGGTTGAGCGGAAAAACGGCAATGATTATTCCCTTGTTGGCAGAGAGGGTAATGTTCTTGGCATGAATATTACCGATCTGGAGTCAGATACGGAATATATATTCAGAGTTGTGGGCTATGATGATCTGGGCAACAGAGGAATTGTCTCCGATGAAATTGAAGTTGCTACTGCTGCTGATAGTGTTAAGCCATACATATCAGATATGAAGCCTTCTCCTTCTTCGGTCAAAAACAGCATTCCTTTCCAAATCACAGTTAACGATAATAACTGTGCAAAGGAGGTAAAGCTTTATTATTCAAGAGACAATGAGAACTGGACTGCTTATCAGACACTGACCAATCCTACAGTGACCAAGGAATATACATTTACATATACTGCAAGCCTTGAAGGCTTTGATGACGGCGTCATTTATTTCAAGGCAGTCGCAGGTGATAACAATAATAATTATAGTGAAGGTGCGGTTGTAAACTATAATATTGACACGATAGCGCCCCATGTAATAACAGACCTGACGGCCTCTGACAAAATAGGTTATACCGAGCTGAATTGGAGTATCATTGATGATGATATAGATCATTTTATCATCTACAGATCCGAGAACCAGTCAAATGTATATACCGAGCTTGTAAGCAGCTGTACAACTCGGAATTATTATGATAACAGCGTGGTGTACGGGACTGTTTATTCCTATAAAATCAGAGCCGCAGACGCAGCCGGAAATATAGCCGATCTCTCTAACGAAGCTATTGTTCAGGTTTCTGAGGATACAAAGGCTCCCGTGATCCATGGCCTTAATCCGGCGGATGAAAGTGAGGTAGGAATGAATCCCAAGATCTGTGCGGTTGTTTCGGATGCAAGGCTGAATACAGTATACTTTGAATATCTGAAAAACGGTGCAGAGGAAGTATGGATCGAGTTCTATAGAAAAACGAACATTAACAAAAACTATGAAAAGGTTGAAGCGGTTTGGGATACAGAAGAACTGTCAAGCGGCAATTATCATTTGAGAGCTGTTGCCTCTGACTACAACGGAAATAGCGTTTCATCCGAATTGATTTATACTTTGGATGCTGATGCTCCGGCTGTTCCCGTTTTAGAGCTGCTTCAAGGAAATTATAAGATTTCTCTTGAATGGAATTCGGTGAATGATGCGGAATTCTACAAGGTATACAGAAAAACAGATAATGACTCCGACTATACACTTATAGCCAGAACAGCAGAAAACGAGTATGAGGACAAGGATGTAGAGCCCGGCGTATACTATTCATACAAGCTAAAAGCATACGATGCTCATGACAATTACTCTGAAAGTAATGTAATGTCAGGATTTGCCTATGATGTGGATGATGTGCCGCCTGTTGCTGCTGTTCCGGAAGAAATGACTGCGGTACAGGATTATGAGATCATTCTTGACGGAACGGAATCAACGGATAATGTCAAAATCAGAAGCTTTGAATGGGATATGGGAAATGGTGATACTGTTTATGGCTCCAGAAGGACATATATTTACCATGAAACAGGAACGTATACAGCCACATTGACCGTGACAGACACATCCGGAAACACAGACACTATCCAGTTTGTGATCACAGTGCTTGATAAAACGACCTGCGGCAGAAAAACGGTAAGGGTAACTGACTGCAATGGTAATCCTCTCAAATATGCCTATGTTTATCTGTACAGCGAGGATGAAGAAAACAAAACACTGAAAACGGACCATGAAGGATTGGTAACGGTTTCGGGTGCTTTTGGAGAACAAAGAATTGCTGCATACAAGCAGGGGTATATGCCAAAAGAACAGATAATTTTGATTGATTCGCTGAACAGTCAGGATATTGATACGGTCGTGCTGGAAGAGGGTGAGCTTGTAATAGGAGCACTCTCAGTGCACAGGATGAGCCTCGAAGAAA
>CACXEV010000110.1 GCA_902766755.1 Oscillospiraceae bacterium
AGGTGGTCAGGACTATGCTGCCACCGTAGAAGACCTCAAGGACGGACAGATGAAGGTTACCGTCAATGGTCAGACCTATCAGGTAGAAGTACCCCACAAGAAGGCCAAAGGGCCTCACGTAGCAATGGCTCCTGCAACTGCAGAGGCTCAGACGGGCGGCCCGAAGAACGTCAACAGCGAACTGCCCGGCACGGTCACGAAGATTAACGTCAGCGCCGGTCAGCACGTCAAGCGCGGCGAGGTGCTGCTCGTCATCGAAGCCATGAAGATGGCTAACGACATCGTCAGCGAAGTGGACGGCACCGTTCAGCGCGTGGCTGTCACGTCAGGCCAGAGCGTCAACCAGGGCGACCTGCTCGTCGAGATGGTGGCCGACTTCGTGGCTGCCAAGGCAGAGGTTACGCCGAAGCCCGCTCCCGCAGCTCCCGCTCCCGTTGCAGCTCCCGCACCTGCACCTTCACCCGCTCCCGCCGCCGGTGCCAAGACCGTCACGGCTCCCCTGCCCGGCACGGTCACCAAGATTACCGTCAAGGTGGGCGACAGCGTGAATGCAGGCGACACGGTCCTCATGATGGAAGCCATGAAGATGGAGAACAACATTACGGCAGAATTCGCAGGCACCGTCAAGGCCATCCTCGTCGATGCCGGTGCACAGGTGCAGAGCGGACAGGCTCTCGTTGAACTGGATTAGATAATATGAGGTTAGCGGTTAGTGGTTAGAGGTTAGAGAATACCTTTGGCCACAGTATCAGCAGCCCAAACATTTCTCTAACCCCTAACCTCTTACCTCTGACCACTATAAACTGAATTCAAATGAAAAAGTACATTAGTTTGTTCCTTCTCCTTCTCGTCGCCACTCCCCTGATGGCTGCGGACTTCAATCTGGAGGAGGGCTTGAATAAGTTCTTCAACGAGATGGGCTTTGTCACTTTCTTCGTGCAGGAAGAAGGTTGGAAGAACGCCGTCATGATTCTCATCGGCTGCTTCCTCCTCTACCTTGCCATCAAGAAAGAGTACGAACCCCTGCTGCTCCTGCCCATTGCCTTTGGCATGATACTGAGCAACCTGCCCGGTGCAGGCCTCTTCGACTCTGACATGTGGAACAACGAGTTCCTCAATCCCAATAGTCCCAACTACCACAGCTACGGCTACATCATGGCGCACGGCGGACTGCTCGATGTGCTGTACATCGGCGTGAAGGCAGGTGTCTATCCCTGCCTCATCTTCCTGGGCGTCGGTGCCATGACGGATTTCGGTCCGCTGATTGCCAACCCCAAGAGCCTGCTGCTCGGCGCGGCTGCCCAGCTCGGCATCTTCGCCACCTTCCTGGTAACGCAGATTGACGTCTTCGGCTTCACGGCTGCCCAGTCGGCTTCTATCGGCATCATTGGCGGTGCCGACGGTCCCACGGCCATCTTCCTGACCTCCAAGCTCGCTCCCGAGCTGCTCGGCCCCATTGCCGTTGCCGCATACAGCTACATGGCCCTTGTGCCTGTCATTCAGCCTCCCATCATGCGTGCCCTCACAACCGAGAAGGAGCGCAAGATTCGCATGAGCCAGCTGCGCACGGTCAGCAAGAAGGAGAAGATTCTCTTCCCTATCATCGTTGCCATCGTCGTGAGCCTCATCGTTCCTTCCGCAGGAACGCTCATCGGCTGCCTGATGCTCGGCAACCTCTTCAAGGAGAGCGGTGTGGTGGAGCGTCTGAGCAAGGCTGCACAGAACGAACTGAACAACATCGTTGTCATCATGCTGGGCGTCACCGTTGGTGCAACTGCTACGGCAAGTGCCTTCCTCAACTTCCAGACGATTGCCATCCTCTGCGTCGGCATCGTTGCCTTCGGCATTGGCAGTGCAGGCGGTGTGCTGATGGCTAAGTTCATGAATCTCTTCCTCAAGGAGAAGATTAACCCGCTTATCGGTTCGGCCGGCGTCAGCGCTGTGCCTATGGCAGCACGCGTCAGCCAGGTCGAGGGCCAGAAGGCCGACCCGCGCAACTTCCTTCTGATGCACGCCATGGGTCCCAACGTGGCAGGCGTCATCGGCAGTGCCGTTGCAGCAGGCATCCTGCTCAGCTTCTGCGGCTAAAGACCCCTAACCCCCTTTAGGGGGGAAAACTTCCTATGCTGCCCGAGAGTTTCCGTATTGGATTCTTTCGGGCAGTATTTATTTGCTCTTTCTTACTTTCTTTCTTTGCAGATTACTGAAAAAGTCGTATATTTGCGCTGGAATAAGGATAACAGATGGACGCAATCAATAACCTCTTCTCTTTGCTCAGCTCGTTGCTTTGGGGCTGGCCGATGGTCGTCTTGCTGCTTGGCACGCACTTGTTTCTCACTATTAGGCTTCGCATCCCGCAACGGCGACTGCTGACGGGCATCCGTCTCTCTGTCCAGAAGGACAAGGGCGCAAAGGGCGACGTCTCGCAGTTCGGAGCCTTGGCAACGGCTCTTGCCGCCACCATCGGCACGGGCAACATCGTGGGCGTGGCGACAGCCGTGGCGCTTGGCGGACCGGGAGCCGTGCTGTGGTGCTGGCTGACGGGCATCTTCGGCATG
>CACXEV010000111.1 GCA_902766755.1 Oscillospiraceae bacterium
AGGAAACAACTTAAAACATATAGCAACGGCGTGGGCAGTGTTCAAACTGTCCACGCCGATTTTTTGATTTTTCCCCTTGACAAATGCTGTGATCTTCATCGTGTTTTCTTCCTTTTTGTCAATCGTGATCCTTGATATGCTGGCAGAGGTCAAACGCGAAACCGGACGGGGAAATCAGCATCGCGGACCGGTTGCTCTTGGTATCGACGGTATGGTCGCCCTGGGGATTCTGAAAGCCCCGCGCGGTCAGGAAAGCGTAGGCCTCGTCGAAGTCGTCCACGTTCACGCGGATGAGGGTCAAGTCCTGCGTCCTGCCGTCGATCTGGGCGATGTCCACGTGAAAGCCGTTTGCGTCCTTCATGCGAACGCTGTAGAAGTCCCCCTTGCCGCTGTTTGCTTTGATGTTGTGCCGCCGTTCAAAGCCAAACGCCTCGAACAGTTCGATGGCGGCCTGCGCGTTCCCGGTAACGATAAGCGGGTTGAAAGTCGTGATCTTCATAGTGGTTTCTCCCTTCAAGATTGGTATCATCTTTTTTGCTCTGCAAACTGCTTCTGAACGGATTGTCTTACATCGGAATCAACCTGTTTCATCAATGATGTCAGGATCTCATTCATTTCCCCGGCAACTACAGCGGAAACATGATACTTTTCGTTGATTTCTTCCGATCTTTTCTTCATGCGAGCATTGATCGCCCCGAAAGCCTTTCCAAACTCTTCCATGGAGACGTCGTTTATTTCTTTCATAATCATTGGAAATAATCTTTCATATTGGATGTGCCTGTTCAAATGCCGTTATTTGTTTCTGATTCATTATAGGTTCCTCCTTGTTTGAATGTCTGGTTTTTGTGTACTTATATATGAAAAACGTGTTTCTCAGGCTGATTGATCACACGGTTTTCAAGCAGCGAGTGCGGACAGGCCAAGAATCCATGTCAGTACGATGGTGATCATTCTCTTCCTGACAATACCAATTCTGAGAGGGGCCCGTCTGTGTTTGCCGTTTTTCATTCAAAAACATTCAGCCGAAGCAAGTGGGACATATGCTGTAGCGCGGCGACGCCGCCGATGCTGTTGCCCTTCGCGTTCAGCGCCGGGCCGTATGTGCCGATGCCCCAGCGCCTGGCAACGCTGGCCGCGATGCCGCCGCCCACGCCGCTCTTGGAGGGGATCCCCACCAGAACGCCGTACTCCCCGGACTCGTCATACAGCCCGCAGGTGAACATCAGACTGCGGATCGTGCGGACATAGCCGGGATGGATGACATGTTTTCCGGTAAAGGGATTCTGTCCGCCGCTCGCAATCAGCAGTCCCATGTTAGCCAGCGACTTTGCGTTCACGTTCAGCGAGCACATTCGGAAATACAGGTCCAGCGTCTTCTCCGGCTCGCCCTGCAGTACGCCCTTGCTTTTCAGCAGCCAGACGATGGCGCGGTTTCGGTTGCCGGTCTCTGTTTCCGAGCGATAGACCGCTTCGTTCAGCACAATGTCCTTCGTCCATGCAGAACGCTCTGGCAAAGTCCAGCAGCCCGTCAAAGTCCATGATGCCTGACAGCATACTCATGACCTGGATGGCGCCGGCGTTGATCATGGGATTGAAGGGCAGGTCGCTGGCGGTGTCGAGCTTCAGGATCGAGTTGAACGCATCGCCGGACGGCTCCATCATCACATGGGAAAAGGTCTCGCGGAAGCCGAGGAATTTCAGCGCCGCGGCAAGACTGATCACCTTGCTGATGCTCTGGATCGAAAAACGCTTTTCCGTCTCGCCGAAGGCGATCGTTTCCCCCGTCATGCTGCGCACGCAAAGGCCGAAATCATCGCGCGGCGCTTTGGCGAGCTCCGGGATATAGTCCGCGACGGCTCCGGCGTATGTGCTCTCCCGCCCGTTTGTGTAAGCCTCTTCAATGACGCGGCGGATCTCTCCGGGATCGTTGACGTCAAAATCCGGCTGCTCATAAGTAAAATACATAACGAAACCTCCTTACGGTTCGGAATCCCCGACACGCCCGGGCGTGAATGTTACTTTGCGGTGGCGCGGTAGAGGAAGCATTATTGCCAGCACCATACTGAGCGCCTTTCCGATCCGACTGTTTTTCACATGATTTCTCTTACGCATAGGAATCCTCCATTCCTCATTCCAGACTGCTTCGATTTATCCCTACGGTTCCGGGTCGGTCGGCGCACTGTCGCCCGCGGCTGTTTTCATCGCGGAATACTCCGCCGCGCGCTTTTTCAGCTTTACAAACACAATGACCTGCCAGACCGCGCACACAAGAACCGCGGCAATGCCGGCAACAAGGTATAAAAGCATAGATGTTTCATCCATTCCGGTCCCGAGTCCCTGGAGTGCGGGATTGGCCACGGTGAGTGTGTCATAGGCCGTATGGATCAGTAGGGGAAGCACGAACGCCAGAACGATCCGCTTCGCTGCGCCGCTTCGGCCGGTTCGCCTTTGATACCGCGCCATGCCGAGATACCGCGCCATGACGATCCCGAGTACGGTATGCATCCCAAGCGTGATCATTCTCACGAGCCCCACCGCGCTTCCGGCATAGACATATTCCTCATGCAGCGTAAAGCCGATGCCGACCGCGGCGCCGATGAGGATGTACTCGTATACGTTTTTCGGACGGAACAGCCGGAACGAAAGCAGCATCATCAGGAGCTTGATGAGCTCCTCCGTC
>CACXEV010000112.1 GCA_902766755.1 Oscillospiraceae bacterium
CTGCTTTCAACATTCAAAGCAGCCTTCGATCTCTATCCCCCCATGCCTTATATTCTGGAGAAAGCTGTTTACGCCGTATACAGCGACCGCGGATGGGATATAGTCGAAAACAGGAACAGGTACGGGCTTACCGAATATCCTACTCTGACCGATCTGTATAACAAGATTGATGTGATCATCGATGAGATGGGATATCATCAGGAAGTTAAGTCAAATGTCAAAGCGGCGCTTCAGGCGAGAGTATATTCGCTGATGATAGGCGGAAAAGGAGCCATGCTTAATACTCCTAAGTCGGTGCCTATCGAAGAACTTCTTAACAGACCTGTTGTAATGGAACTGGAAGATCTCGGCGATGACGAGACAAAGTCATTTGTTATAGGTATTTTACTGGTTCAGTTATATGAATACAGAAAATCTCTGATGACAAAAGGAGCCAAGAAGCTGTCTCACATTCTTATGATAGAGGAAGCACACCGTCTTCTTAAGAATGTTTCGGAAGGCGGCGAAGGCGGCAGTACAAGAGCCAAGTCGGTAGAGTTTTTCTGCAACATGCTGGCAGAGATACGTACCTTCGGGCAGGGAATAATCATAGCCGATCAGATTCCCACAAAGATTGCTCCCGATACCATCAAGAATACCAACCTGAAGATCGTTCACAGAACCGTGGCCATGGAAGACCGCGAAGTCATGGGAAAAGCCATGAACATGAACGAAGAGCAGATTGAGTATCTGAGTTCGCTCAGACGCGGATATGCGGCGGTTTATGCGGAAGGCGATAACGAACCTAAATGTGTAAAGCTACCCCTTATTCAGTCTTTCTACGAGAAGAACAGGGATGAGGTAATAGCCGAGTCACGTAAGAGAGTCAGTGACATTGCTGAAGGGTATGACCGGGTTTACGCTCATCATGCGGGATGCTCATTCTGTGAGCACAGATGCAAGTATTTCGTAGAAACCGAAGAGTTCATCAACGCGAAAATCGCGGTTGGTAAGGTTCTCGAGAAGTTTAATAAGAGCGGATACAATCCGGGTACGCTTGAACAATTCCTCGGATCCGGTTTGCTGAGTGAACTTAAGAAGGACAACGTTCACCGAAAGCGCTGTATACTCGGATTGATTCTGAGCAAAGATAAGAGTCTTAATGATGGTCAGAGGCAGAAGATTCTGGCTGACTATCTGAAATACAGTAATAAAACTACGCAGTAGGAGGAATCTTTATGTCTGACGAAAGAATTATCGCTCAAGCGGATCTGACAAGGATAGCCAATAATCTCGGCGTTATCCATGATGACTTGGGCACTATCGACAAGAGAGTCGGTACAGTCAATGACAACGTCAAAGTTGTGTATGACGAGATTGGATCACTGGCACGTGATTTCCATTCATTCGTGATGCAGCAACAAATGGCCAACAGACTTAATCAGGCTGAAACTCGTCTGGTTAAGATCAGACAGGAACTGGAGAAAAAGTACGGTCATTATGACATTGTCAGAAGAACCACTACCGGTATTCTTCAGGCAGACGATCTGGGAATCGTAAAGAAAGACACAATCAGTAACGCCACCGAGGAACTGATGATATCAACTCCCGGATACTGGCTTGCACCCTGCCTTGTAGCTCTTGCTGCATGGATTAACGATCAACCGGAACTTGCGGAAAGAGCTTTGAAAGAGGGTATCAAGAGGAATGATGAGAAGACTTCACTTTTCTTTGCTCTTATCTGCAGAAGGGCGGACAGGAAAGGTGCATGCTTGAAGTGGATCCAGAGATATCTTGAGATGCAGGATGAAGAAAATCTGGATCGTAAGACTATTATTGTGCTTGATGCATTTGCCAGCGGACTTTTCGGAGCTGACACCGAGGGCGTTGTGTCCAAACAGATGAACGAATGGCTTTCAAGTCTTGAGGAAAAGCCCGGCTTTACCGAACAGCAGACCAAGCAGTGGTCGGATGCTATCAGGGCTAAGAGAAAACCCGTTGATACTTCTTCATATGAATATTTGAGAAAGTACAGTAAGACCTGGCCTATTCTTCAGAATATCATGGAGGGTGCAACTCTCCACGGAATAATGCTTGACTAC
>CACXEV010000113.1 GCA_902766755.1 Oscillospiraceae bacterium
ACTAAATATATTGTCATATATAACTACCATCCTATATTATTATTTTATAATTAAAAACTTTTCTTGTAAAGAAAAAAGAGAATAAATTCCCTTTTTAAATCTTACTTATAATATTTATGTCGAAATACTCTAAATTAGTATATATTTTGGATTCAAGAGAGTGAGATGGACGCGGGCAGACCTCAACCAGACAACTACTACTTGTTGCAGTTAGCATTGCCTGAGCCATTGACATTGCAGTTCTCATTCGTAACATTCGAATTGCAGTTCACATTGCCATTATAATTCGCGTTGCAGTTGAAATCACCTGCATTGCAATTGGCGTTACTCGTGTTGGAGTTGCAACTATGTACGAAACACCCCAAGCTAAAAACTTTAGCCCATATATTCCTTTCTATTCCATATTTTCTAAAAAATCATTTAATTCATTAATTGACAATTTATTTAATTTATCTAAAATTTTATCAATTAACTCTCTTGTTTTCTTCTTTAAGATTGCTTTTTCCAGTATTTCCTCATATCTATTATTATCAAAATATTTAATGATAGGATTCTTATCAACATATATAATTTGATAGGATATTTCATTCTCATTTAGTCCGTTTAAAACACTATCTATAACGTTGTCAGGAAAACCAGCTTTATTATTACTTATTTTATAATCAAATAAGTAATTCAAAACTATAGCATCTTTACCAGATGCTTTATAAAATTTACTATTATCCTTATATAATACCAATATTGTTTTTTCTTCCATATTTAATTCTTTCTTTTATTTTTTATGCCATGGTTCCACTTAAACGTGAAACCATGGCATAAATTCTAGCTTTATTTCTTTTATATAATCTACTACCTAACCCACAAGTCTACCATGTGCCTACACTTGCAAAACTCGTTCGGCACCTCGGATATTTTTACTTCGTAAAAATTCCTCGTCTCAAATGCTACGCATTTTCGGATTCAAGAGAGTGAGATGGACGCGGGCAGACCTCAACCAGACAACTACTACTAGCCGCAGTGAGCATTGCCTGAGCCATCGACATAGCAGTACTCATCCGCAACAAGCGAACCGCAGCCCACAAAGCCATTATAATTCGCGTAGCAGTCGAAATCACCTGCATAGCAATAGGCGTTACTCGTGTTGGAGTGGCAATTAGAATCTGCTATTGTTATTCCTAAGGCATTCTCCATATCTGCTTTTAATTTTACTTTAGTATTAGCTCCTTCTGTTGCATTATTTACACCTATTGTTCCTGTCCAATAATTTGGGGCTATACAAAATTCTCTATTATTATACCATAGACAGGCTGCATGTCCTGTTACTGTTCCATTTACTTTGGTTGTCTTTATATATATTGGTGCATTACCCCAATTACTATACGCCGTTGCTAATTGTTCTCTTGTTTGATATGTTCCATTTAATCCTGTTCCAGTTGGTACTTGGGTACTTGTATAATTTGTACCACTAAAATCATCATTCCAATAGACATAATATGGTATGACATCAAAATATACAAAACACATATCTGATAACCTTGAATTAACTACAACTTTAGAATTAGTACTATCCCATGAAATTTCAGAACCATTACTACAACTACTTAATTCTGAATTAAATCTATAACCGGTTGTTGGCCATGTACTACTATTTTGAATCTCATATACTCCAGTTTCATATCCTGTTTCAAACATCATACTAAGAGTACTATTATTACTAACCTTAGTTGGATTACTAATTAAAATATTAGCATCATCTCTTTTAATATAATATATTACTCCAAATACTATAAGTATTAATGAAATTACTTTAATAATATTTTTCATATAATCACCTACTATAAATATAACATAATAATATAATTTATTAAATAAAAAAGTAAATTAACTTTACATTAATTTACTTAAAATAATCTAATAATATCCTGGATTGTCACTACAATCATGAGAATAAGAAGTAGAATGAATCCAATTGTATGACAAATATTTTCTATTTTAGCATCTACTGGTCTACCAATTATTTTTTCAATTATGATAAATAATACGTGTCCTCCATCAAATGCTGGGAATGGTAAAATATTAATAAAGCCAACATTAATTGATAGGAATGCTGTTATATATAGTAAATATTCAAATCCTATACCTCTAGCTTGATCAATTACTTTATACATACCTACTGGTCCAGATAAAGCCCCTAAAGATATTTTACCAGTTATTAAACCAACTATAGTTACCCACATTGAAGCTACTATACTACAGAA
>CACXEV010000114.1 GCA_902766755.1 Oscillospiraceae bacterium
ACTGGAATATAGATGAAACTCCTAAAGAGTCTATTGCTGATAAGTATGAAGCTTCAGTTGATGAACCTAAAAATTAGTTTTATTATTTATACGTATAAATTATGGCAAAAAAAGTAGAAGAAAAACAATGTTCTTGCTGAAAGGAAGAATGTAAATGTGCAGAAAAAAGAACTTATAAAGTTCCTGCTTTCTCTTATGGAGAAGAAGTAGTAATTGTAGTTCCAGACAAAGAACTAAAAGTATGAGAATCTGAAGATTCAGATTTCACTAAAGCTTGTTTCTATGAATGAATGTATGGAACTGTACTAGATGTAGAAACTTATAGTTGGAGTGAAGAAGATGTAGAGCCTTGTTATAGCGTTAGACTTGATGATGTAGTAGAATGAGACCGTGATACTAGAGTTGTCTATATTTGAGAGAAGTATCTTGGTACTGTTAACTATGAAGATGAAAGAGAATATTCTACAGTAGAAAGCATTAAAAATTTAGCAAAAGAAAAGCTAGATAATCCTGACTCTGATGTTGGTGAATTATTAGTAGCCAAAGTTATCCTTGATGCATTTGATAAAGCTGAAAAATATGATTCTTTAAACAAATAGATAAAAACAAAATGACTGTTATTTGAGCCAAAGTTATTAAATGAAAGTGGACACTCTTTGCTGATGATTTAATCACTCAATGAAATATTACCTATAGTGCTACTACTCACTATAGAATGAAGATTAGAGAATTACCTAGAGCTCCACGAACAATATTAGTTGCTTCTTCTTGAACTTGTAGAGAATCAGATTTAATATCTAATCTGCTAGACAAAAGCATATTCGAAACATTAAATTGAAGTAACACATATACCTCTCTCCAATTATTAGACATCATTCAAGAGTCTATTGTTAGTTGAGTAAAGACCTTAAAAGAAGTTAGTGAAGATAATCCAGAGTTCTCTTTACTAATATTAGATACTTATACTAATACAGTCTTCTTTGTAGAAGAGTTCTCTGTTAAGATTCTTAATGATAAGGCAGAGTGTGTATGTTGATGCTGACAAAGATTGTTCTATAAGTTATATGAAAGATATAGTAATCTAGAACCAGACGAAAGATTCAGAAAAGCTATCATTGACACAGCGGTGCTTGATGACTGATGCTGAGTTCCAGTCTTTGAAACAAATTGATTAGATTATTATGTCTATGATGAAGATTGAAATATCACTGCGCAAAAACATATTGAAGAATAAGAAAAACCCCTCTTAATTGAGGGGCTTTTTTATTATAAAGAATGTATTAAGTTTGCATAAAAGTTGAATCAAGCTTCATTACCATTGTCAGAATCTTCTGTTACAATACCTAACAAAGCAAAGTGACCAGACTTAAATCTATCTCAGACCTTTCATAATATATCTCAACCTGTATGGTCTATTGAAGTACTTACTTTTAATCATACATACAATAAATCTCATACATCTAATTCAACTATTGTGTTTCCAGATACTGTAACTCTATCCATTACTGCTCATAATGATTGAGAATATACCTGTTCTTGATATAATCATTCAGCTTCTGTCTTGTCAGATAATAATGGAAAGTCTATTTTCTTAGAAAGTGTATTCTTATTAACACTTGATACAGTACCACCATCTCTAAGGTTTACATTACTAACATATGTAGCATCGATGTTTCATATTCCTCAAGCAATCTCTTGCCAAGGTTGATATCCTAATGGACCAGAGTATCTGCTTTCTATAATAGTATGTCTCTTAGAAGTTGCATTAGGAACCTTATAGAGTTGTACTCTAAATGCGTGTATTCAATAAGAGAACTCAGCACTTCAAGTAAATCCTACTTGATAGACTCACTTCTTAGTAATTTCTATTTGTCAAAGTCAAGGATTAGATGGAGTTCAATCTTTAAACTTTAATCAGCTTAGCATAGATACTGGAACAGTATGTCTAGAAGCATCAGCTACAGGGAACCATTCTACAGGTGCCTTTTTTCATAGCCACTCTTCCCAGGC
>CACXEV010000115.1 GCA_902766755.1 Oscillospiraceae bacterium
ATGAATTGCAAATTACGCAAAATTCGTGCAAAGGTAGTGTTTTTCCGTGAATTGGGGGAAATTTGTGTCAAAAAGTCAGGTGATTTTCGAGTAAACGGGGAAATATGAAGGGCAGAAGACGGCAAACATTTTGCGATTCTTGCAGTTTTTAGCGAAAAACATTTTGCGATAATTGAAAAACATTTTGATTTCCAGAGACATAATAATTTATTTGTATTTAGTTACTGAAACTATGTTTTTTTGGCAACCAAACAGTTGCAAAAAGGGCAATGTATCAGCGAAGTATATCAAGCGGATTAGAAAAAACGGGGGGAAATTTATTATTGAAGGTGTATATTCCAAAAAAATTGTACTTTTGTAGTCTGAAATATTCATCATTATGAGCAAGTATTCGTTCTCGTTACAAAACTACCATGCTGTCAAAGAAGCGCATATTGACATTGATGGTCTTACTGTTTTGGCAGGTATCAACGGGAGTGGCAAAAGTACATTGTCACGTTGGTTGTATTATCTGATTAATGTTATGCACGAATTCGAGCATATTCAAAAAGGATATTTTGTTGACTCTTTGGCAAATGAAATCGACAAAGTTGTCCGTTTGTTCAGAACCGATGCTTTGAGTTCAAGGTACGAGAATTATAAAGATAAGGTTTTACAGTTTAAGGACAGAGAAGGTCTTGCCGAGTTTCAACTTGGAGATTTGTATACGGCATTTACATTACAAGCGGAAAAAGATTTGAAAAACTATGTTGAAACTGCTACGCCTGTGCAAAAAAGGAGGTTGACCTCATATTTGATAAATGACCGTATGCTTGAAGCAAATGAGGTAGAAAATGTGATTAATTACTATGTATCACATTGTACCGAGTCCTATCAAAAAGGCTTGTTTGATCTTAAATCTAAATTATCAGAACGACTTTTGGTGGATTTGGAAGAGACTATTCAAAACGAATATGGACAGTATGATTGGTTACCAGATGAGATTTCCATCAAAGAAGACGGCCTTCCTTTATTCGACCATGGTAGTTTTATTCCCCCTCTTATGTTGTCGAGGGCTGTTTACATCGATTCTCCAATGGTATTATCTGATATTGATTATTATAATGTAAATAGCCTCTGGGGAAAATTCAAAAACCTATTGTTTGTCCCCAATGGTAAGATGTCTTCAAATGAAAGACTATTATTGCTAATACAAAAAATAATTGGTGGAAAAGTCAAATTGGAAGAAGACGATATTGGATTTAGCCAAGAGTTGCATTATGTTGCCAATAACGGTGTTGACATTAGGATTGAAGACACTGCAACAGGCATAAAATCTTTTGCTTATATCAGCAGATTGCTTGAAAACGGTTGGATTGACAAAGAAACTCTCTTAATGATTGATGAACCCGAAGCGCATCTTCATCCTCAATGGATTGTTGAGTTTGCCCGTTTGCTTGTACTAATCCACAAAGAATTAGGAGCGAAGATTATGATAGCCAGTCATAATCCCGATATGGTTGCCGCTATCCAATCCATTGCTTCCAAGGAGGATGTGATTGACCGAACAAAGTTTTATCTGGCAGAGAGGGATAAGGACACAATGCTTTACCGTTTTATTGATAAAGGGACTGAAATCGGTGATATATTTGAATCTTTCAATATCGCCATGTCAAGAATTGAGCAATATGGAACTGCTTTGATGTAATTTGTTTACCTATGAATCTTGTTTACGATAATAATTATATAATAGGCAACGACTTGTCTTCTAGATTTCTGTCTGATTTGGATGCCTTGTGTCGAAGAGATTATAAAGGGATAGAATACTTTCATAGGAAAATAGTTTGTTTGGATATGGATGCCTATGAAACATCTTTAAGCGGGAATAATGATGCAACAATGGATGCTTCCATTGGAATTGCCTCTTATGACAATAACACAATGAAGGAAAGTCGTCATCTTTTGGTAGAGTTGCGGTTTAACTATAAATCCACAAACAATTTTGATGTGGCCAATATGAGAAAAAAAGTGAGTCACACAAAAGATTTACTGTCGGGAGATAAAATCCATGATAAGTTTGTGTTCATATATACAGATGAAGTGGCATCCAAAGCCAAGAGTTATTTTTCCAGGTTATCAAAACAACATCGCGATATCAGATGTTGGGATGCAGTAAGCGTGTCAGAGTATTTCAATTACATTCGTGACAAGAACGATTTTCCGTACCAACCGATAAATAATTTGGATCAAATAAAAGAAAACTTAAACAAGAAATACTATTCAGGCGGTATTAATGGTTTGAATGAAATTACTGAATATTGGATAGGAAGAATGAATCAATACAATTTGCAATACAATAAAGAAGAAAGCAATGCTATTGCACGAGTTGTTTTAAACTATTGGGAGCAACTCCCTCCAACAAACGATTCTTATGAAAAAGAATATGTTGACATCGTAAAAGATTCTTTGACGTTTTATTTATTGTAATTCGGTTTTTGGGTCATTTTGACGAAGTCGTTTTTGTCAACATGCTTGCGTTTTGTTTAATTTCAACGGGCATTATTCCTTATAAGAGTTTCTTTCGTTTTGTCTGCCATACAATATCGCCATCTTTATTTATATAACCCTCAACATCATATGCATTTCCTTTATTTGAGAAATATGCAAGTCCGTGTTGGAAACTGCCACATTCAGAATATATAAAGGGAATGGCTTGAATAACAGAATTGCATGAAATGTTCTTCTTTACGAACCCCCATTTACATACGCGATAACCTTCCGCTAATTCTTTTACGGCAGCCATGTTCTCTGAAAACGGAAGTATGGAATCATAGGCTGTTGATATTGGTAATAATGTACTGTCAATGAAGTACCAACCTGTTGTATTTCGATAGTTTGCATATAATCCTGCAATTCCGTCTGAAAATCTGATTACATCATTGAACATTTCAGGTGTGCTGTCTTCTCCAAAAGGAAGAGACAAGACGCCATCATTGTCAAAATCAGATAAATAATTACCGTTTTTATCAATAAAAGTATAATACTTACCAAGAAAACCAAAATCCATTTGGAAAATAGGAAATTCATCGTTGTTGTAAACCCATCCGCCATCAGCACTTCCTATTGGACCCGTAATAACAGTTCCGTTTTTGTTAATACAGACCCAATCTTCTGTTACCCGACCATAATCAGATGGAGAAATGGTCATAGCCCATGTCGTTCCATTAGAAAGATAGTTTTGAATGATAGAGTATTCATAGTCAATTATAATATCGCCTTTTGTGTTTATGGCACCGCATCTATTTAGAATACGATATAATGACAAAGTATCTGCAAAATCAGTATTATCAATAATACTCTGCATGGGCTCAAAAACAACTGCAACTCCGTTACAAAAGCCATTGCATCTGTCGTATTCAGGTACAATAACAATGTTGTTTTGAATATCTTTGTATCCTAATAGTTTTGACTCTTCATCTTGAAAAATGTATAAACCATCGTTAAACGACAATTGGTTTAAAAGTTCACTTCTAAAATCCAAAAAACCATCATTGTATTTTTTGACCATTTTATACAATTCTTTTTCTCCCCAAAAAGATAGGAGGTTTGGAGTAATTATCATTGTGTCGCCATCTTTAACTCGCTGATTCTTTTTGTTGATATAACTATAGTTTACTATGATGCAACTATCTTTTTTGTACGATTCGTTGTTTATTTCAATTTTTAACTGGTTTATAACACAGGCCAAACCCTCTTTTGAAAAACCACCAACATACTTGTACTGTGGCTCTATTACTATTTCACCCTTATTATTAATGAAGCCATATAATCCATTTTGCTGAATACGGAACAATGTATTGTCGTATTCCACACATGAAACTAAAAATATACTTATCAGTAGTAATAAACTCTGTTTAATTCTCATGGAGTTATCCCAAATTCCGTGACGGGCGCAACTTTTGTGTCCCCTCAGCACCGCAAAGGACGATTTCAACAAACGAAGCGTGGCACTGATATACCACGTCTTTTGATGGAGGTCGTGAGAATTACCTTTGCAGGAAGATGTAACTATAACAGTCCACGCATAA
>CACXEV010000116.1 GCA_902766755.1 Oscillospiraceae bacterium
CCTCTCTCGTTTATCGACTCAAGATGTGCTCCTCCGCCTTGCCAGGCATAGAAACACTCATCGTTGCAAATCTCATATACCACACCCAGCAGTACGGTCTTGTCTTGCAGCAGGGCGATGCTTACAGCGTATGGCGCATACTGATGGATGAAGTTCGTGGTGCCGTCCAGCGGGTCTACCACCCACGTGAGGCCTGCTGTTTGAGGCTTGGGACCCGTTCCCTCTTCGGCGATGAAGCCTGCTTCAGGTAATAGTTGTCTCAGGGCGCCTACGATGCGCTGTTCCGACCCTTTGTCCACATACGACACATAGTCGTGAGCGTGCTTGCGTTCCACACTCTCTGGAGAGAATTTCCTGCGCTCCTCTCTGATATATGCTCCCGCCTGCCTGGAAATCTCACAGACACTTCGTGTTAATTCCTCTAACTGTAATTCCTGATTCTTGCTGTCGTTCATCTTCTGCTAATGTTTTACGTTCATATCCTTAACGTAAATAATCCGTGATTATTGTCTGCTTGAAGGTAGGTCGCATCTCAGAAATACTCAAAGACTCCGAGTTTGCTCGTCTGAGCACCTTAGAAAATAAAGAAATGAGCGAAGAAATTTGGTTTTTCGTTCGTTTTGCACTATCTTTGCACCCAAATAATACGTATTATGGGAAATTTAGTAGCCATTGTAGGACGCCCCAATGTGGGGAAGTCCACATTATTTAATAGACTGACCAATAGTCGTCAGGCCATCGTAAGCGACGAGGCCGGTACGACGCGCGACCGCCAGTACGGTAAGTGTGAATGGACGGGACACGAGTTCTCCGTCGTTGATACGGGCGGTTGGGTAGTGAATAGCGATGATATCTTTGAAGAGGAAATCCGCAAACAAGTGATTATTGCCACAGAGGAGGCTGATTTGGTACTCTTCGTGTGTGACATTAAAAATGGTGTGACTGACTGGGATATGGATGTGGCTCAGATACTGCGTCGCGCCAAATTGCCTGTATTGTTGGTTGCCAATAAGGCTGATGACAATAAGGATACCTACGGACAGTATGAGTTTTATAAACTGGGACTGGGTGATCCGTATTGCATCAGCGCTGCAACAGGTAGTGGAACGGGCGATTTGCTCGATAAGGTCTTGGAACTGCTTCCTAAGAAGGAGAAGGATGACCTAGAGGAGGGTATCCCCCGTTTTGCTGTGGTAGGCCGTCCGAATGCGGGCAAGTCGAGTCTGATTAACGCCTTTATCGGCGAGGAGCGTAATATCGTGACAGATATCGCAGGCACTACTCGCGACAGTATCTATACCCGCTATGATAAGTTCGGCTTTGACTTCTATCTAGTGGATACCGCTGGTATCCGTAGAAAGAACAAGGTCTCTGAGGACTTGGAGTTCTATAGCGTGATGCGTAGTATCCGTGCCATTGAGAACAGTGATGGGTGTATACTGATGATTGACGCTACCCGTGGTATCGAGGCTCAGGATATGAATATCTTCCAGTTGATTCAGAAGAATAATAAGTCGCTGGTGGTTGTGGTAAACAAATGGGACCTAGTGGAGGATAAGTCGCAGATTGTCATCAAGACCTTCGAAGAAGCTATCCGCAAACGTATGGCTCCCTTCGTGGACTTCCCCATCATCTTCGCTTCTGCGCTGACCAAACAGCGCATCTTCAAGGTGCTGGAGACGGCGAAGGAGGTTTACTTGAACCGCAAGGCACGTATCGGTACCAATAAGCTGAACGAGGTGATGCTGCCTATCATCGAGGCAACACCGCCCCCCTCCATCAAGGGAAAGTATATCAAGATTAAGTACGTTTCGCAGGTACCAGACACGCAGATTCCAACCTTCGTGTTCTATGCTAACCTGCCACAGTATATCAAGGAACCCTATCGTCGTTTCCTTGAAAACCAGATTCGCCAGCATTGGACGCTGACGGGCTCGCCCATCAACGTGTTTATCCGTCAGAAATGATGACAGGCAGGAAGATAGGATTTGTAGGGCTTATAAGCCTTATAGGGCTTATTGGTCTTGTGGGCTGCTCTGAGAAGTCTAGGGAACAACAGGCTATGGAGGCCGCTCAGGAATATTATGAGGCTTTGTTGCAGGGCGACTATGAGACGTTTCTTGATGGACGCATCCACATGGATAGTATCCCAGAGAGTTTCCGAGAACAACTGTTGGTAAGTTATAAACAATTTGTGCGTCAGCAGCAGGAGGCGCATCAGGGAATAGAAAGCTTTCAGTCTACGCGTGTAGTGGAAGATTCCCTACTTCAGATGGTGCAGGTCTTTATGATGGTGAACTATTCTGACAGTACGCACGAGGAAATCGTGGTACCGATGGTAGAACAAAATGGGAAATGGAAAATGAAATAAAAAAGAAAAGAGGTAGATAAACGGTCTACCTCTTTTTATTTCCTCACAGCTTCGCGCATCTCTTTCAGCAGGTCGCTGGCAAAAATGAAGTCTGTCAGTCGCTTATTTGTGGAGCCCATGATATCTGCCGACACACCCTGCCACTCTTTATGACCTTCATAGATAAAGATGATGTTCTCGCCGATTCCCATCACCGAATTCATATCGTGGGTATTGATGATGGTGGTCATGTTGAACTCCTGCGTGATGCTGTGCAA
>CACXEV010000117.1 GCA_902766755.1 Oscillospiraceae bacterium
AAATTGCGAATACCAAAGAAAAATATCAGCAGCCACCATCCACTTTTTGGTCGGAAAAATCTGCAATAATTCCGACCAAAAAACAAGCGAAACCACTAGTCTTATCAGCTCAATCCGTCCCATTCAGATAGTCCTTTTCCAAAGGTTCAAGAACGTCCTATGAAAAAGGCCGGACACCCTGTGGAATATCCGACCCGATTGATAAATAGCAAATGTTGCTTTCACCGACTTACCATAAAATGGCAATCTGTTTTAGTCGCCCTTCTTATGGATGTGCGGTTTCAACGAAGGGGTGTTTCCTGGCATCTGTTTGTTATCACGCTGACGCCTATCAGGTTTCCCCGTCGATTTTGCGATTCTTTTTGGTCCAGGTTTAATTCCCATACGCTCAAAGATTTGATTAAACAATTCTGGTTTCTGGAGCCAGTCAGACAAAACCTGCTTTTTACACGGAGGATTTGCGCCCCGATTCATGCTTTTGCTTTTCATTCTTCTCAGCATCCCAATCACCATGACCACCACCAAGCCATTTTCCAGTGGTAAGCCAGAACTCGTAATAGTACATCCATTGTACCGCCCAATGAACAATGGTAGTGGCTATGGGTTTGGAAGAGTCCCATTCGCCAACCCCAGGCAAGAACAAACACAATCTTTGCTTACCATCACTATAGTTATAGGTGTGAGGCAACTTTGTTGCTCCTTCTGCCAAAGGTAACGGCTTGGGTGAAACAATGTATGCTTTGGGTAGTTCACCTACCCTATAGACAATCTTTAGTCTATACGTGTCCGACAAAGCCGATGGCGTAAAATCTCCCTGCCACGTCATCAATCCTGCACAAATGGAACCAGTAGATTCAGGATATTCATGCTTTAGCAAACCAAATTGCTGTACTGGAGTCATTACATTTCTAATCACCGAAAAACGTATTTGATGTATTCATTACTTTACCAGAAGCACCGACCTTACCTGTACTTCCCAACAACACAGCACCAGAAGCCATCTTTGCCTTCCGACGTTCCGTTAATAGAGTTGCTGCTCGCGTTGAGGTATCTTTCCCAAAAGCACGGTCTAACACTCCCTGTATTTGCACCCTGTTCGTACCACCCAAAATATCTGACACATCCTTCTTCACAGCAGCAAGCCACTTGTAGAAATTGATTCTACGAATCGGATGTGACGGCCACTTATCTGCAAAATTTTCCTCGGGATTGACAGGATTTGAAATCACATCCTCGCCTTCATCGTTCTTTGTGATGCTTTTTTCAAGGTTGTTAACTACGTTGACCAAGCCATCAACCAAATCTTGTTCCCCCTTGTAAGCTCGTGCAGCCAGTGTTGTAATAATGATGGAGATAGGTTTGTTCTCCTTATCATTACTGAACATCATATCTCTGTGCCTTTTCAAAATCTGAACGATACGCTGGAGAACCGTTTTGTCCTTGTTGTACTTTTCAATAGGCACAACCGCTTCTGCCAATAACTTTACCGAGGTGTCTTCTTTACACCTAGTGGCGAACCAAAGTGCATAACCATCCGGATTGCTCTTTAGCCATTTCTCAATTTGAGTAGCAGTTACATAATCTTTAGATTCTTTGTCGGTAATCCGAATTGAGATTTGATCCACGGTTTGTTCAGAGAAACTCTCCGAAAACAAGCGCGTCACCCTTTCTGCGTATTTGCTATCGGCAACAGAAGGTAAAATGTCCATGTGGTACTTCTCCTTAGGATTGTCTGAGTTGTCACGATATAGAAGCGTCCAACAACGACGGCCTTCTTCCTTTTTCAACATCGGGGCATAACGGTCGCTTCCTTTCAATCGTGCTCCCACCTTGTCCTTTAAGTCTTTTTGGGTCCACCATGGATTCTTTTCAGAAAGACGGTACACTAAGTCCACATCCAAATCATCACCCGGGTTGATAGGCTGGATTATCGTCCCCAAACGAAGCGAACCTTGTGGGGTCACTAAAGGTTTGTAGTCAGCGAAAACGGGGTCATTCTCTAAAAATGTTCCCACTGCCCTATAGCTTTGGGTTAGGTTGTCATACTGTTCTTTGGTGATGTCCAAAGATTCACCAAGCGTTTCAAGGATATCCTTGAACTCCTCTTTTTGTTCTTTACTTAAATTCTTCACCATCGTATTCTATTTAATTGTAATCGTCTCAATATCTTCTCCTTTCTCGTTCCTATAGTCATACAATACCCAAGGCAGGTCCGCCTTGGGCATTCGAATTCTGCCCAATTCAACCGCACACGAAGCTGGTGCAGCCATAAAAATTTTCAACTGGTTTGCTTCAGGATGTTCAGTCTTGATGGCATCCATCGCCATGCGTGCGACACTATTAAACTGTTCTAATTGAATGTGGGTTTTCATCATATCGTTATCAGGGACATCGCACGTAATAAGCCAGACACTTGCACCTTCTCCAAACCTTTTTGCGACCCGCTCTTTAATGGCATTAGCACTCAAAGCTATTACAAGCACTGGGGATTTGGTCTTATCATTCGGCTCAATTAGTCGTATTTCATTTTTTGCTTCTATATCAAGCCACTTCCATGTATCAGGGATGCGATGCTTCTGATACACCATCACAGGATACTTGTCGTTCAAAACTGTTCCCAATTTAACCAACAGAGGTTGCGGCCCTATAGGAAATAGAGAAACATGCGAGATCTCACCTGTCAACAAAGGCCCAAGTACTTTCTCTTCGCATAGCTTTTCAACCTGTTTCGTTTCTGCACTCCAATAATCAGACTCTCCATCCTGCATAACCGAGTTTTTCATCTGAATTTCAACAGGATTCAACGAAGCTGGATACCAATCGGGAAAAACAGTAGAATGAAGTATGTCTTTATGGAAATGAGGCGTATCATTTCCTATCTTCGGACCATATGCAACCACCAGAGTTTTCTTCTGAGGTTGGATGCCTGTGACCAAATCAATTCTTTCCTCATGCTCTTTTTTCATTGCAACTAGCATTTCGTCCGTGTACTTCCTCTCGCCCTCATGATCTATCAGCCTATGACATTCGGGGCAAAGCAAAATGATATTATTAGGATCTTGAGCCAGTTCTCTTGACCTTTCGTTTCCCCTTGGACCATTCTCGGAATCTCCTATAATATGAGCGTAATTCGAAATATTACACTTTTCCATCGTAACCTCATGCACCCCCAGTCGTTTGTTACAACCAGCAAACTCGCATCTCCCATGAGCCGCAAACCAGAGGTCTCTTCTAACATTAATTGGTATATGTGTATTACTCATCGTCAATATGAATTTTTCAAGAAAGAAAGACAAAATTTGTGCCAATTGTGATTTTTGCTCAATTTTCAAACAAAGAACCCCATTATTCCAAATATTTCAACAAAAGAATGAGCAAAAACGTAATATTTTGGATTAATAGACATAATAACTGCCACAATAGCATCTGCCAATATGGCAGTTTTTGAGCAAAAACCACAAATATTTGCATTTCTCATATAATAATTCTAATTTTGCAGCCAAATAATTCAAAAACACCTCAAAATATACCGCCATGCTTTTGAAATTTACCGTTGACAACTACCGCTCGTTCGGAAGAGAAATGACACTTGACCTTGCTGCATCCAATGGTATTCGCGACAATATTGAAGGTGCTTTTACTGATGCAGGAAACAACAAGATTTTGAATGTCGTGGCCTTTTATGGTGCTAACTCTAGCGGAAAAACAAATTTTCTGCGTGCTATAGGCAACATGCGCCGAATTATTGTCCAATCGGTAAAGCTTAACGAAAACGATTCACTACCATACGATCCTTTTCTTCTCTCCACAGTAAAATTACACCCTACTAAATTCGAGGCGACTATTTTCAACATAGTTGACAAGACCACTTATACCTACGGTTTCGAGTATTTACCATCTTCTATCACTAAAGAATGGCTATTCATGAAGTCGCCCAAAAAGTCGCCCAAAAAACTATTTATTCGCGACGGAGAAAAAATGGAAATAGATCCCAATAATTTCACGGAAGGCCTTAACATAACTGTCAAATTAAACAAAAATCGCTTGTTCCTTTCTTTAGTTGGCCAATTAGGTGGTGACATCTCCAACAACATCATTACCCTTTTCCAGAACAAACTCCGTGTAATTTCAGGCATCGAAGACTCTGATTATTCAGATTACACCCGTCGTCTCGTCCATGAGAATAAAAAGTACAAAACACTTGCACAAGATTTCCTGCGTAATATGGGTTTGGGATTCAACGAATTTGAAACAAAGAAAATAGAGTTTGAAAAAATTGTATTCCCTCAAGGTTTCCCTGCGGAACTAATTGAACAATTCCGAGGACGCACAATTATTGAGGTGTCATCAATTCACTCGGTATACGATGAAAACGGAAACATTGTTGAACAGATTAAGCTCAACCTTGATGAAAACGAATCGGCTGGAACCAATAAAATCTTTAATCTTACAGGACCAATTCTTGAAGCTCTTCAAAACGGACTAACACTTGTAATTGATGAGCTGGATTCACAAATGCATCCTCTGATCTCATGGAAACTGGTGGAAAAATTCAACAACCAAGAAAGCAATCCTCATGGAGCACAACTACTTTTCACCACTCATGATACACATCTGCTTTCAAACCGATTATTCCGTAGAGACCAAATATGGTTTGTACAAAAAGACTCTAAAGATTGCTCTTGTATTTATCCGATGATGGAAGCAACAGACAAATTGGGACACGCACCTCGCTCAGATTCAAATTACCAAAAGAACTACATCCAGGGTATTTACGGCGCGATACCATACTTTACCAACGAAACACCGACAGAAAGCGTCTAATACTTTCATTATCTTTGCATCTTGTAAACATCCATATATCTATAAGAAAAATACAAGAATTTATAAGAAAAAGAGTGCTATCACATTTGTTATCAATAAATTGGAATAGCTCAAATTTATAAGAAAAAAAAACAAAAAAACGAACATGGCCGACTTCAACAATATGACAGAATCACAAATAAAGGAATTCATCAAGGACAACTATCCTACTGAAAATTCTTCTTGCGAATGGAAAGAATTTAAGAATCTGAAAAACAGCTTTTCTGGTGACGAGTCGAAGGATGTCGTTTCGTATGTGTCAGCCATAGCCAATATGCAAGGTGGCGAGCTGGTTATTGGTGTTGTTGATAAAACGCTTGAAATCGTAGGTACCAACACTTATAACTTCGACAAATATAACATTGTTTACAAGCTGAAGGAACAATGCACCAACCTATCCTCCGAAGGATTATATGTGGACGAACTTATTGCAATAGATAGCGGAAAGAAAGTCTGGATTATCCATATTCCCAAGCATTTACCCCGCCGTCCC
>CACXEV010000118.1 GCA_902766755.1 Oscillospiraceae bacterium
TCGATAAGGTCCAAAAAATTGCAAAGCTGATGGAAGATACAAAAGCGAATTATCAAAAAGAAGTCACCAGACTCACGCAAAACTGGGTCGGAAAAAGTCATAACATGTTTGAAAAAAAATCAGCGCAGCTTCTTCGTACTCTGACAGACGTCAGTCAATCTTTCTATGATATTGGCGAAAACCTTCAGACAGCCGCAACCGCCTATCACGAGCAGGATATGGCGAATGCGAAAGCCGCCGATGGGATAACGATCAGATTCTGAAGGAGGTAGCGGAATGAGTTTAGGCGCTTTATACGCAGAACTTGCTAGATTAAAAGCAGAAAAGAGCAAGTTTGAGGCCAGACGAATTACGGTAAAAAAAATCATTGCGCAAGACCAGGGAAGGCCAGTCAGCGAGACCGAAGATATCAGAAAAGCTGCGGGGAGAACGGAATCTATACTTTCAGGCGCTTCAAAAGGCTGTCGGCGAATAACGGATATCGTGGATGAATGCGCGAGAAAAAAACTGAAAGCCTGCGATCTCGATCACTGGGAAGAAAAAACAGCCCTTGATAACGAGTTGAACAGGATCAACCAAAAGATTGTAGAGTTGGAAGCTCAGATTCGTTCTGTCGAAGCGCAAATTGAGGCCGAACTTGCTGCCTTGGCGGCAGCCGCAGCTGCTGCAGCTCAGGCCAAATCATAAAAAAGGCGGGAATAGCAGATGGGAACCTTTACGCTGTACTATTCGGCGGTAGAAGACAGTATCAAACAGGCTCGCAAGACGGCGAGTGTCTTGGATTTGTATAGCAAAGACATGAGTGCTGTAGCCAGCAGTTGCAGCGCGATTGCCGACAGCGGATATGGACAAACAGCCCAGGCAATGGCAAGAAAAAAGGCACAGGACGCTATCACACAAAAAGGGAAATTTGAGAAGCTGGCACAAGATTTAAGCGAGCTGGAGAGCTTCGCGAAAAGCCAGGACCAGAGTTTGGCAAATACCATCGACGTAGCAGTTTCAAATTATGTAGGTAAGAGAAAATGGTACCAAAAGGCTTTGGATTGGATTCGCAGCGGTTATGAGGCTTTTCTGGATAGAATATCCGGTTTCCCTATTGTGGGAAAGTATGTCGCGCATGCAATCCGTGTTGCTGAGGACTGGGTAACCAATTCATCAATCAGGATATACAATTGTTTCAAGTCTGGAGACGGGAAATACATCTGGAGCAGTATCAAGGAAGTTGCGGGCGTTTTTGTTGCTGTCATGGGCGTAGTTGCCGCAGCAGCTGCGGTACTCGCTGCAGCAACCCCCTTGTTGGTTACAGTGGCCATAGTTGGCTGTATTGCAGGATGCGTCGCTCTCGCACTTAAGTTTGGAGATATGATGGCGACAGTAGAAAGCAATTCACGAGCATTTACTCTTACTCAAGAGTACCGACAGAGCACGAAGAATAAAGACAATTCAGACTGGTATCGCACAGAGAATGACAAAGGCTCTCTTTCATATGCACGTTATTATGGAGATATCAGCAGCGTTAATGATTTGATCAAGCATACTGATTTCGGCGGGAAGGCCGCAAATAATGTAATGGGAATTGTTGGCGGGACATACAGCTTTGTAGAAAATGCTGCTGAAATTACATCCGCTGTGTGTACAGTTACAGTGGCACTTGGAAATGCGCAATACCTGAAAAATGCCGATGGCAAATGGATTATGAAAAATCATGGTACAAGCAATCAGGTCAGAACAAAAGCCGGAGGCTTTATGGAGAATGTCAGAACAAGTTATGCTGAAAAAGCCGGAGCTACATTCCAACGCACTCCTATAACAAATCAATATGCAAGACATGCCGGTGATCGGATTATCACGAGTCAGGATTACAGCAAAGCATTTCATTTTAAGTTGTTCGAAGGCTATGGAGAAAAGTTCACGAAATATGGCTTGGATGTGTCGCGCTCTACACAAGCAGTGTATAACGTGTCAAAGCATATCCAGACGATCGACAAGACTGCAACTGGAATTGAAAAGATCGTTGATTATGCGAGTGGAAATTCTTCTGGTTTAGAAGCTGCATACAAGGCGGGAAAATCTTCGCAAGGGCTGTTGAAAAATTTTGAGTTTGTTGACGCCTATACTGATGACGGAATGAAGGGAGTCGGCGTTGTCCACGACATTGTCAAGGATATCGTCGACCATCTGAGTCCAAAAGAAAACGCTTATGCGGCCTATCTGAAAGCCAACCCATAAACTATGACAGGAGAGAAAAA
>CACXEV010000119.1 GCA_902766755.1 Oscillospiraceae bacterium
GATTATTTCGGGCGACTTTGTATCTACCGAAGATGGAACAGGTATGGTGCATATTGCACCTGGCTTTGGGGCAGAAGACTTTGATGCTTGCATGAAAATCCGTCCAGATTTTCCTGTGGTGTGCCCTGTTGATGAAGCTGGTTGCTTTACGGCGGATGTCCCCGATTATCAAGGCCGTCAAGTTTTTGATACAAATGAAGATATTATCAATTGGCTAAAAGAACACCATTTATTAGTAAAAAAAGAACAAATCACACACGCCTATCCTTATTGTTGGCGAACAGATACACCATTGATTTACAAGGCTATGTCCAGCTGGTTTGTGAAAGTGACCAACTTTAAAGATGAAATGGTGAAGCTCAACCAAGAAATCACATGGACACCCGAACATGTTAAAAATGGTCGTTTCGGAAAAGGCTTGGAAACCGCCCCTGACTGGAACATTTCCCGCAATCGTTATTGGGGTGTTCCCTTGCCCGTTTGGCAATCTGATAATCCCAAATTTCCACGGACAGATGTGTTTGGTTCAATAGCTGAAATTCAAGAAAAAACGGGCTGTAAAGTGAATGATCTTCACCGTCCCTTCATTGATGAAGTGGTATATGCTAACCCAGATGATCCATCAGGAGAAACAAAAATGCGCCGTGTTCCTTATGTGTTTGACTGTTGGTTTGAGTCCGGTTCTATGCCCGAAGGTCAAGTCCATTATCCTTTTGATAAAAAGGATTGGTTTGATGCCCACTTCCCCGCTGATTTTATTGTAGAAGGTTTGGATCAAACACGCGGTTGGTTCTATTCCTTGCACGTTTTGGGAACCGCCCTTCACCATAAGCCCGCCTATAAACATTGTATGGCGACCGGTTTAGTGATGGCCGAAGGTGGTGTTAAAATGTCCAAAAAATTGGGCAACTATCCTGACCCATATATTATATTGAATAATTCTGGATCAGATGCCATGCGTTGGTTCTTGCTCTCCTCAGCGATTGTTCACGGCGGAAATGTCTGTATGGACTATGAAGGTAAAGAAGTTGCAAAAGCCATGCGTCAGGCCTTGATGCCATTTTGGAATGCCTATTATTTCTTCTGCCTTTATGCCAATGCAGAAGGCATTAAAGCCAAAGAAATTACGAATTCAGAAGATGTTTTAGATAAATATATCTTAGCAAAATTGAAGGATTTAGTGAAAACAGTTCACAAAAATATGTTGGATTATGATACACCAGCAGCCAGTTCTGCTTTTACCGAATTCTTGGATATTTTAAATAACTGGTATATTCGTCGATCACGTGATCGTTTCTGGGATGGTACAGATACATCGGCCTTTGATACACTTTATACTGTGTTAGTGACTTTGTCTAAAGCGATTGCCCCATTGGCTCCCTTTATGGCTGACTTTGTCTATCGCGGATTGACCGATGAAGAATCTGTACACTTGGCAGATTGGCCAAATGTTGAAGCTTTGCCTGATGAAAAAGAACTGATTGGACAAATGGATTTGGTGCGCGCTGTAGCTTCAACAGCCAAAGCCATTCGTGAAGAAAATCATTTGCGCAACCGCCTACCCCTTTCCAGCATGACAATTGCGGGCGAAAAAGCGGCTACTCTGGAAAAGTTCAAAGAAATGCTGAAAGATGAAATCAATGTGAAAGAGGTCGTTTTAAATACGGATGTGTCATCAGTGGCTGATAAGTTCTTGTATTTAAAGACCCCCTTAATTGGAAAACGTTTAGGTCAATTTATGGGCGCGATTATGGCTGCCAACAAGCAAAATCAATGGACATTGAATACGGATGGCACGTTGGCTATTGGCGGACAAACACTACAGGCCGATGAATTTGAACTGCGTCTAACCATGAAAGAAGGCTTTAAAGGTCAGCCCCTGCCCGATAATACGGCCGTGGTGCAGTTGGATTTGACTGTTCATCCAGAATTAGCCAGAGAAGGGATTGCTCGGGATTTTGTCCGTATGGTGCAACAATTACGCAAAGAAAAAGAAATGGATGTATCCGATCGGATTTCTTTAGTGTGGACAAGTGAATCTGATGAAGTAAAACAGGCTTTGTCAGAGCATAAAGACTATATTGCTGAACAAGTCTTGGCAACCAGTTTTACTGAATCTGCCAATTCTGGCAAAACAGAAGAATTGGGCGACAGCACAATTACATTTAATATTCAGAAAGCCTGAAGTTAGGGCCTCCAAAACGGAGGCCCCTTTCTTAATAAAAAGTAAATTTTTTGCTTGCTTTTTCTGATAAGTTAATATAAAGTTAAGAGAAAGGAGAAAAATCATGCACGTACTTGTGATAGAAGATGACCGCATTGTCAACCAAAA
>CACXEV010000120.1 GCA_902766755.1 Oscillospiraceae bacterium
ATCAACTGGTATAAAAAACATTAATTATTCACTGGGGATTGCTCTGTTTTCAGTTTTTGTCGTACCTTTGCCACGTTTTTTTGAGACATCCTGAAAATGAAAAGACTGATATACACGTTTTTACTGGTGGCAATGCTGCCTCTTGCAGAAGCTAATGCGCAGAAGCAGGGAGGGCATAATGCTGCCGTTAGTCGTAACCTGGAGATTCTGAACGACATATACAAGCAACTGGATATCTTCTACGTAGATACCCTGGATGCTGATACGGTAATAGGATGGGGCATACGGTCGCTGCTCAGACAGGTTGACCCCTTTACGGATTACTATCCTCAGGAGGATGAGGAACTGCGTCAGATGACAACGGGTAAGTATGCAGGAATAGGCAGCGGCATCCGTTATCACAAGAAGGAAGCGCGTGCCGTGATAAGCGAGCCCTTCGAGAATTCGCCCAGCCAGCGTGCCGGCTTGAAGGCTGGCGATGTGATTATGCGCATCGACGGCAAGGATGTGAAGGGCCTGGGCACTCCCAAAGTGAGCAATATGCTAAGGGGAGAGGCAGGCACAACCTTCGAGCTGGTGGTTCGCAGAGGTGGTGAGGAAAAGGCTATGCATATCACCCGTCAGACCATACAGCTGCCTCAGGTTCCCTACTATGGTATTATAGATAATGGAATAGGTTATATCTATCTGACAGACTTTACTGAAGGAGCCTACAAAGAGGTTCGTCAGGCCTTGACGGAACTGAAGCAGCAAGGAGCAGAGAAGCTGGTGCTGGACCTGCGTGGCAACCCAGGCGGTTCTATTAACGAGGCTGTGGATATTGTAAACCTTTTTGTTCCCAAGGGTCGTAAGGTGGTATATACAAAGGGTAAGATGAAGCATACAGAGCATAGCTATTATACAGCCTATGAACCTATGGATACCCTTATGCCCATTGCCGTATTGGTGGATGGAGGCTCTGCTTCGGCCAGCGAGATTGTGGCAGGCAGCCTTCAGGATATGGACCGTGCCGTGGTAATGGGAATCCGTACTTACGGAAAGGGTTTGGTGCAGATGGTGCGTGATGTAGCCTATGACGGACATCTGAAGATTACCACGGGCAGATATTATATCCCATCAGGACGTTGTATTCAGGCCTATGACTATCGTCATCTGAATGCCGACGGCTCAGCAGGAACCGTTCCTGACAGCCTTACCAAGGTGTTCCATACAGCAGGAGGCCGAGAGGTACGTGACGGAGGAGGCATCAAACCTGACGTCGAGGTAAGGCCCGACAGCCTTCCTACCCTTATCTATGACTTGGTTGCCAGCGATGAGTTCTTCGACTGGGCAACGGATTACTGTAGCAAGCATGAGCAAATTGCCCCTGCCGGCGAGGTGAAGCTGACAGACGAGGAGTACAACCAGTTTGTGCAGTTCATAACGGAATCAGGCTTTACCTATAACCGTCGAACAGAAGAGGTGCTGAAATTGCTGTCTGATGTGGCCAAGCGCGAAGGCTATCTGGAGCAGGCTCAGCAGGAGCTGGATGCCCTGAAGGCCAAACTTTCGCCCAACCTCTCAACAGACCTGATGCGTTTCCGTAAGGATATAGAAACATACATGGTTGATGAGCTGGTTCACCGTTACTACTATCAGAGGGGTGGCGCCAAGCAGCAGTTGAATGGCGATCCTTGCATAGGCAAGGTAAAGACGCTGTTCTCTGACATGCAATCGTACAATAAAATACTTGGAAAATGAGAAGAAGAGACATACGTAGGGCCAACCATAACTTTATGATAGGCATCATTGGAATGGCTATTGTAGTCATGATGGTAGTGGCAGTATTCTGGTTTTGGTGCCTAAAGTGAATGATTTTTATGCAAAAATTTGGTAGGTATGCAGAAAAAGCGTACCTTTGCCAACGAAAAGATGAATGTGAGGGGCTTGCAAGTTCCTCACTTTTCGTTATATATGCTTTATCATAAAAGAAAAACAGGTACATGATTAACAAAGCAACAGTACAGCAGGCCGTAGAAGAATGGCTGCAGGGAAAGGACTATTTTCTGGTTGACATCA
>CACXEV010000121.1 GCA_902766755.1 Oscillospiraceae bacterium
CTGAAGGATTATCCATATTACGAGAATGATTCCCGTGATACCAAAAGTAGCTGATTCCATTTTGTAACCTCCTTTTTTATGGCATAAGTATACTCCCACGACGGTTATACGAAAGGATGGGGTTTGGTATAATCGTATGTAGCAAAGAGACAGGATCATGATAAGGAAGGCAAACCAGCATGACATCCCGGCCATCGGGAAAATATACGACGAGATCCATTCAAGAGAGGAAGCCGGTGAAGTGACCACCGGCTGGATCAGAGGCGTCTATCCTACGGAGAAGACGGCGGCCGATGCCGTGGCGAGAGGCGATATGTTCGTCGCAGAAGACGGCTCCGGCAGGATCGTCGTAACCGGGATAATAAACCAGATCCAGGTGGACGTTTATCATAGTAAGCAAAGAATACCCCCGCTTCTGCAAGCGGCTGGGATGAATTTGCATTGAATGGATGCAGTCATTTAAAAATACACACGCAGAACAGTTTTCCGGTAGACTTCGGGGATCGCTCGTGGTAAAATAAGCCAAGGAGATAAGAACATGTGTTCTTAAAGGAGATATGGTAAACCACAGAGCATATGAATTTCGGATCTACCCAAACCGCATCCAGCGGCAGCTCATCACGAAGACCTTCGGCTGCACCCGCCTGGTACATAACCACTTCCTCTCAGAGAAGACCCGGCGGTATGAGGAATCGAAGATCACCATGTCCTATACGGACTGCTCGAAGGAACTGACCCTGCTGAAGAAAGAAAAGACGTTTCTGAAGGAAGTGGACAGCATCGCCCTGCAGCAGAGTCTGCGGCATCTGGAGGATGCCTTCACCAGATTCTTTCAGAGTGAGAAGACGGGCTATCCGAAGTACAAGAGCAAACACAGCAGCAGAAGGTCCTACAGCACCGTGTGCGTGAATGGGAATATTCGCCTGGGAGAAACGAAGATCCGTCTGCCGAAGCTGGGAGAGGTGAAGATCAAACGGCATCGCAAGATCCCGGAAGGCTGGATCCTGAAGTCGGTCACGGTGAAGCAGAGCGCCAGCGGCAAATTCTTCGTCAGCATCCTTTTTGAATACGAAAACCAAGTCATCGAAAAGGAGCCAGTGAAGAGGGCCGGGCTGGACTACTCCATGCCGAAGCTGTTCGTTAGCTCGGACGGATACGCCTGCGAATATCCGAAATACTACCGCAAAGCAGAGGAGCGGCTGAGAAAACAGCAGCGACGTCTGTCAAAGATGAAGAAGGGATCCGCAAACTATCGTAAGCAAAAGCAGGTCATAGCCAGACTGCATGAGAAGGCGGCGAATCAGAGGAAGGATTTCCTGCACAAGGAATCATTGAAACTGGCACAGAAGTATGACAGCATCAGCATCGAGGATCTGAACATGCAGGCTATGTCAAAATCGCTGCATTTCGGAAAGAGTGTGCATGACAACGGATGGGGTATGTTCACGAGGATGCTGGAGTACAAGCTGCGGGACCGGGGAGGAGAACTTGTGAGGATCGACAAATGGTATCCATCCAGCCAGATCTGCTCGGGCTGCGGATGCATCCATCCGGAGGTAAAAGATCTGGATGTGCGGACGTGGTTCTGTGACTGGTGCCTGGAGTATCACGACAGAGACGTCAATGCGGCGGTCAACATCCGGGAAGAAGGAAGACGGCTGCAGAAGCAGAAGGAGAAGAAAATGCGCGAAAGCGCGTAAAACCTATAGTAAAGAACCGCTGGGCAGGCGGGGATAGCCTGTGGATACTTGGCCCGATAGGATCATTGAGCAGGAAGCCCCCACTTCTACAAGTGGTGGGAGCATGTCACGCAAAGGGCAACTGGCGCTATGAGGCCCAGGACAGTGAGGTGATGGTCCTGCACACCCTAACCGTCTCAAAACAAACTGATGAGAAGGGCTTAGGTAGTGAGTTTGTCGCGTTTTTTGAGGGTCACGCGAGGGAACAGGGCTGTATGTATCTGAGGCTGGACACAAATGCCCGTAACAAAGCGGCCAGGGCCTTTTACAGGAAGCTGGGCTACAGCGAGATCGGCATCGTCCCGACGGTGTTCAACGGCATCCCGGGAGTGGACCTGGTGCTCATAGAAAAGAAACTGATCGAAGGGCAAGGCTACCAAGTACGATAAATTTTGAGTGAGAGATAAGAGTATGGGATGCCGAAGTACGCAAGCAAAAGCAAGAAGTTCATCTCCAGAAAGCTCATCGAGAAGGTCCCTGCTGAAGCATTGCAGGAAC
>CACXEV010000122.1 GCA_902766755.1 Oscillospiraceae bacterium
GGTCTATGAGAGCCTGCCGAACGAGCGTTACCACTATGCGCCTATCCAGGTGGCAGCCGAAGGCGGCACCTACTACGTTGTCAAGGCGGACTTTGTACACAACGAGCGACCCTATGCCATCGGTTCAACAATCGACGGCGATACCTACGGCCGCCTGTCAGACACTGAGAAGAGTGATTTTATCGATGTACTGACGATTACTTCTGGTGATGTCAAAAAGGATGTTGCTGGCAATCCGCTCCCACTGTACTACTGCCGCGAGGCCTACACCATCAATCCCAGCTACTATTCCGCACCCAAGACGGGTAAGGTCAAGAATCTTTTGGAAGCTGACGACGACGATGACACTGCTGGTGTCTATACGTCAAATGTTCCTGCAGGTATCGTCATCTCTAACGAGGATTATCTCAACCTCGAAAACAAGATGCTGAACTTCACCATCCACGGTGAGTCACCCATGGAGACGAGCACGCTTTATGTGAGCCGCAATGCCGACATCAACGACCTCTCTACCGAGAAGATCATCACCGTTGTCTATAAGTACGACTACGAGGAGAGCGACAAAGAGGGCACCCACATCACGCCTATCTCTGAGCGTCATGTGGTGAACATCCATATCACCTTCAAGAGTGGTGTGCCTATCATCGATGACATCAATCCGCCCTCCATCGTGCTGCCGGGTACAGGTATCACCATGCGTGTTCCTTCTGTGACGCCGGGTGCCTACGAGGTGATTGGTGGTGGCTGGGAACTCTTCGAGAAACCAAGTGACGCCGAGAGCCACGTCAACGGTTCGGAATACACTCCATCGGTTGATTCGCTCTACTGGTATCAGGACGGCTTCTATCTGGCCTACTACGCCAAGACCTATCTTGGCAAGACCTACTCGAACCATGTGCCTGTCAGTGTGGCCAACTACCACGACCTGAAGGCTGTGATGGATGACAAGAAGTACCACCTGCATGTCGATTATGACCGCACCCGACTGAAGCGCAACAGTAAGATCTACATCAATGACTACAGCAGCAGTTCACAGAACGGTCTCGACCTGTTCAAGAACCTGTATGACTTGAGTCTGCGTACTACTGTCGCAGAATCCGGTGATCTGAAAGATCATGCGCTGCTGAATACCAGCACGGCAACTGGTACGAGTACCTTTGACGGACAAACCTATACCAAGGGCGTGAAGGGTGCCAAGAACCTGGAGTTCTTCCTGCGCACGGATCTTGATCACAGCAGCAGCAGCAGTTCATGGACACCCATCGGCACCGATGACCAGTGCTTCGAGGGAACGCTCCACGGCGACGGTCATACCATCAGCGGCCTCGACTACTCACTGTTCAACAACCTCTGCGGTGAGGTCTATAACCTCGGTGTGACAGGTTCGTTCAATACAGCCGGTGTCGTTGACAAGGGTACGGGCTATGTGGAGAGTGTTTGGACCAATACCTCTGCCACTACGCCATTAGAAACCAAGCCTTACGCTGTCTTCGGTGCGCCTTCTGATGACAAGGGCTATCAGGTTGTCAACTCCTATTACTTGAAGGACAATAACAGCTTGTATGTCAATGACGGAGGAACCACTTCAGGCGGTCTCCGTGGCACGGCTCGTGCTATGACCAGCAAGGAGTTCTACAATGGAACCGTAGCCTACAACCTGAACAACTTCTACCTCTATAAGAGATACAGTGACAAGATCGTGAATTCCGGTGCGGAAGATCAGGGTTATCAGTTCTTCACCATCAATAGTGAGAATAACGCCGTGCTTCAGAATGTGAAATACTATGCAAGCCATCCGGAATACTGCTCTTCTGGCTACCTGCCTTCACCGCGTCCGGCCAACTTCTATGTTCCGATGTATGTGGAGGACCGCTATGCTGACGGTGATTTCCGCTATGCCGCAGGTGAGATTCCGACATCCGAAGATGAGCGTCACTGGGTAGATACCGAGGATGACAACAAGTCCTATTACTTCCCCATCTGGCCCGATGACTATCTCTTCTTCGGTCAGAAGCTTACATACGGCTGGGCAGCACAGGCTCATCAGAGTCTGCCGTCAGCCATCGTGCGCGATGGCGGACGCCTGTCAACCGATGAAGATGCCAACCGCGTCTATCGTGCTCCGGCATACTTCCGCTCGAAGGAGATGGGTACATACTACTTCAACCCCGATGCATACCTGGCTTATCAGTCAGCTGACGGCACTGTAACTGTCACGGAAAAACCGATGACCGCTATTGACTTCAAGGGACATTACTATGGGGCCAATGAGGTCTATGGAACCTATGGGCTTGGAAATGAGACAGGATTGTTCTATACACCGCTGCTCGACGATGACGGTCTGACCGGCATCATGAACTGCGATGAGACGCAGAACCTCCTGGTTTATGCTCCTTCCGCAGAGGCTAATGCACAGACCTTCGGTGTACTGTCCGGTTACTTCACAGATCCGGCCTACACCGACTCCTACGACAACAGCCAGGGCTACCGCCTTGTTGCTGAGGCCAACACATCCAGCATTCATGGTCACCTTGTACAAAGCAACCTGAAGGCGACCACCGACCATCTGCTTGTCGATAAGCAGGACTTCAATGCTCCGTTGGCCTACACCTTTGACAGCAACAAGTTGATGTGGTACCAGCGCACACCCACCAACCATGAGTATGTGGATACCGAAAAGGGCTGGCAGGGTATTAGCGTACCGTTCACTGCCGAGTTAGTGACCACCAATCAGAAGGGTGAGATCACCCACTTCTATAACACTGATGATCCGCAGCAGAACAGTCAGAACAACACCAAGAAGGCTCACGAGTACTGGTTGCGTGAGTTCACTGCCATTGCAGAAGATGGTGACGTGGCCAAGGCTACGTTCGACTATCCTAATGCTGCCGACGATGACAAGATCGTCACCAACGACTTCCTCTGGGACTACTACTATAAGAACGAACCAGTACATAACCAGCTGGATGCCAATGCCGACACCTACCTGGAGTACAGACATTACTACGAGAATCCGCGCACCTATACAGGATACCCGTTGTTGTCAGCGGCTACACCGTATATCATTGGTCTGCCCGGTAAGCTCTACTACGAGTTCGACCTCAGCGGTTCGTTCGTACCCCAGAACACAGCTGTCAGCATCGCCAAGTTGAACAAGCAGGTTATCACCCTGGCCTCTAATACAGGAATCAGTATTGGAGTCAGCGACGATGAGATGGACGGCGTCGTGCAAACCGTGAACGGTTCGAAGAACTATACGGTCACCTTCAAGCCCAGCTACATGAACGAGCAGCTGGAAAATGGCTCCTATGTGATGAACAGCGAAGGCGATGCCTACGCCAAGTTGAATGACGGCGGTACCGGCAGGTACAATACGACTGGTAACAAATATGCTGATGCAGAAGCCTTTGAAGCTGCCGGACAGTTATATACTGATGCTGATGGTACA